>NZ_FQZD01000008.1 GCF_900141835.1 Propionispora hippei DSM 15287
CATCAATTCCTACTGCGTTCATAAAGTACACTCCCATTACAGATTTGCAATTGGCGGCCCAGTCTTCTATCGTTGCCGATTCTGTCTGTTTGGTGACACGGACGCACTGGTGAACAGTGGTTCTACCTGCATAAATCGAACGCTGTGAACGAGAGGCTGGCTGACTGGCTTATAACCGGACGTGGTTAGTCCTTGGAGTGATACGTCGGCCTACTGCTCTCTCATTCTAACAGCTTAGGCAACAATGCGGTGAATAACATGGATGTCCATGTTTTGAACCGTAAATATATAGTAACAGGAGTGATCATGGATGAAGAAAAAGATAATTTTGACATGGCTGCTGGCATTGGCTCTGGCAGCAACAGCCGGTACGGGCTTTGCCGCCAGCAGTTTTGTGGATGTCAACGAAAAACACTGGGCTTATGATTCAATTAATAAATTAGTCAGTACCGGGGTAATTGAAGGCTATCAGGATGGTTATTTCCGGGGTGATAAACCGCTGAGTCGCTATGAGTTTGCGGTAGCAACCGCTAAAGCGATTGACAATTATAATAAAGCGGACGATGCGGAAAAATCGGAAATTCTTAAATTAGTTGCCGAATTTTCTAAGGAACTGGACAGCATTGACGCCCGTTTAGGCAAGGTGGAACAAAAAGTGGGCAGCGTTAAGTTCAGCGGTGATTCCCGAATCCGCTATCAGCATAATTACGGACTCAATGGCAAGTCCAACGGCCAAGGCGCTGATGCGTCGAGAAGCCAATTACGCCTGCGGTTGACCGGCGATGCCGTGCTTGATCAAAACTGGTCGGTAAGCACCCGCTTCGGAGTGCAAAATACCACCGGACAAACGGCCGGCGCGGCGGGGGTCACTCTGCCGGCCGGAGCCGAGCAAGGCAGTAATAACGGCCAGGTTTTCTTTGACCGGGCCGAGTTTAAATACAGTAAGGATGCTTTTACCGGGACCATTGGGCGGTCAACTTTGTTTTTAGGCCAGGGCTTGCTGTATGATTTCGCCTTTGATGGGTTCACGGCAGGCTATGCGTCCGGTAAACTGACCAGTAAATTGCTGCTCGGTGACGCCAGCCTGACCCGCTCGGCCTGGGCGCAAAATGTCAGCGGCGGGGCAGGGACTGCTTGGAACCAGACCGAGAAGTTCTGGGGAGCTGACTTTAAATATGCCTTTAATCCGAAACTTTTCGCAACGGCAACGGCATACCAAAGTACTACCGCGGGATATCCTTATAAAGATATAGCGCTGGGCATCAATGCTACGCTTGGTGATTTCCGGCTGTTGGCGGAAGGGGTCAGAAATACGTATAACAATTATGGCAGCAGTCAGTATCAAGGAACGACAACCAGCGCTGATGCTCAAAAAAATGGTTACTGGGTTGATCTGCGCTGGAAGTTTGCCGATGTGAACAAACCCGGTTCCTGGTCGACTAACGTGCGGTATGTCAGCTTAGGCAAGGACGCTATTGACGGACCGCCTACCACTTTGAACTGGGTTGGTTCCTCGACTATCGCCAATGGCGGTGGTACGGCAGCGGCAAGCGGTTACGGTATTAAGGGTTATGAACTGGGCGGTGACTATATTTTAGCCAAAGGAGCCGATCTGAGGCTGGCGGTAGGAAAATATAAGCCTTATGACAAGAATTACGCCGGCTTTGATTCGTATAATACGGTGGCTACGGCAACCTTATTCTTCAATTTTTAAAGCGGTTCGCACTTTTGCGGCCTAGCGATTCAAAGGGTTAGTCTAAATAACAACCTGTCGGAGGAAAACAGTTGCTTTCCGGCAAAAACGGTAAGGTAAATAAAAAAGGTCTTGGGAAGCGTTGACAAGAAATATAAAGATTGGTATTATATTTTTATATTCTAACGGGTAGCCCAAGGCCGATCAGACACACTGAAGGCTAAAGAGTTTTCATAGACGAAAATTCTTTAGCCTTTTTTATTTCCCAGTGCTGGAGCTTTTGACGGCAAAGGCGTTATAAAAAGGGCATAGCAGAAGCTGATCGGTCTTACAGACAGAAGGCTAAACAAGTTCGTTTAACGGACCTGTTTAGCCTTTTTTGTTCATGTGAGTAAAGTAGGGAGGATGATTATGGAAGAGGACTTGTTTCCGTTATTGGCAGCCGGGTTGGGACAGACGGTGTATATGGTGGTTATGTCGACGCTGTTTGCCGTGTTGCTTGGCCTGCCTTTAGGAATATGCCTGGTCGTTACGGCAAAAGGGCATATTATGGAGGCACCTTCGGTGCATAAACCGCTGGATACCTTGATTAATGCCACCCGTTCGTTTCCCGATCTGATTTTGATTGTGCTGCTCCTGCCATTGGCTCGCTGGCTGGTGGGGACTACACTGGGAGCGACCGCCGCTGTGGTGCCTCTGTCGATGGGAGCCGCCCCTTTTGTTGCCAGGCTGGTGGAAAGCTGTTTGAAGGAGGTGGATAGGGGGAAAATTGAGGCTGCCTTGGCCATGGGCGCGTCTTCGCTGCAAATCATTTATAAAGTGTTAATTCCCGAATCGCTTAGCTCTTTAGTTAGAGCATTTACCATTGCCGTCATTACGATAACCAGTTTTACGGCAACCGCCGGGGCGATTGGCGCCGGCGGGCTGGGCAGCCTGGCCATACGTTTCGGGTATATGCGTTACCGGGACGATATTATGATCATGACGGTCATCGTATTGATTATTTTGGTGCAGAGTATGCAGTGGGCAGGCAACCGTGTTGCCACGGTTTTGGACAAACGAAGACAGGGGTAGGTTAACCTATAACAAAGGAGTCGATAAAAATGAACAAGAAGCTTATTCTGGGTTTGGCATTATTAGTCTTGGCCATGGGAGCCGTCGCCGGCTGCGGCAACAATAAGGAAGCTGCCGCAACCAATAGCCAGCCGGCTAAAAAAGTGCTTAAAGTAGGGGCAGCGGTGGTACCCCATGCTGAAATTTTGAATTTTATCAAACCGGCTTTAGCTAAAGAGGGCGTTGATTTGGAAGTTGTCGTACTGGATGATGAAGGACAATTGAATCCGGCGTTAGCGGAAAAGCAGATTGATGCCAACTATTTTCAGCATGTTCCTTACCTGGACTCGGTAAGTAAGGAAAAGGGCTACCAATTTACGGTAACGGCTAAAGTGCACGTGGAGCCGATCGGATTTTATTCGCAAAAGATAAAAGCAACCGGTGAATTAAAAGAAGGAGCCCAAATCGCCATTCCTAATAATCCTTCTAACGAATATCGGGCTTTAGTCCTGTTGCAGAAAAACGGATTAATTAAATTGAAAGAAGGCATACCGGATTTTAAGGCTACACCGCGTGATATTGTGGATAACCCGAAAAAGCTGAACTTTGTTGAAGTGGATGCCGCTCAGTTGACCCGGAGCCTGCCCGATGTGGATGGCGCCGTGATTAATACTAACTGGATTTTGGAGGCTAAAATTGATCCTAAGAGTGCTTTGTTTAGAGAAGAAGCTGATTCGCCTTATGCCAATGTCGTTGTTGTCAGAAAGGGTGAAGAAAATCGCGAGGAAATTAAGAAGCTGGATAAGGCTTTGACTTCGCCGGAAGTTAAGAAATTTATCCAGGATAAATACGGTGTCGCTGTAGTTCCAGCCTTTTAAGCCAGCCCTGAACTTTTCTAATGATGTTTTTTACATAGAAAAGAGCCGCAGTTTCCTGCGGCTCTTTTTCGCATAGGGCGGACGGCAGACGAAAAAAGCTAGTTGGCGTTAACCAGGCAGCAGGCTAACCGTTACCAGCGTGTTTGCTCAAAATATGTCTCAATCCACTGCAATGTCTGCAGGTAGAGATCGGGAATTTCCAACTCGCTTATATGAAGGCGGGCTGCGTAGGCAGAGACAGCTTCCCATTCGCCTTTTTCATAAGCACTAATAAGGCGAAAAATGATGCCCAGCGAGTGGTCGGAACCGGCGAGAGCCAATTTGATTTCCTCAGTAATTGGCAGTTCGGCTAAAACCTCGTCCAGTGGCCTCTGGAAAAAACAGTCCAGCAGGGAGAACATGCCCATCGTGAAAGCGTGGGAGATCATATCGGGCGGCAGGTTCGCTTTGCGGGCCAGGTTTTCCCCGAATTTCGCCCGGATAACGGATAACACCATGATTTCTTCCGGCCTGTCCTTGCCCAGTTCACGCAAAATCAGCAAAAACAGCCATTGACGGATTTGCTGCGCTCCCAGCAGGACGAGTGCCTGCCTGACCGAGTCGACGGTCTTCTTGAAGCCGAAGTAGGAAGAATTGATATATTTTAACAGCTTAAAGGAAAAGGCCACGTCGTGCTTGATGATTTGTTCCATCCGCTGAAAATCCATATCGGGACGGCCCAGTTCGTGTAAGATGCGCATATACTGTGTTTTGTAGCTGGGCACGTCCTCGCCGGACAGTACCTCAGGTTTGCTGAAAAAATAACCCTGGAAGTAAGTATAGCCCAAGGCCACGGCTTCTTCAAACTCGGCTCTGGTTTCCACCTTTTCTGCCAGAAACTTAACCTTGGGGTTGTTGACGCGTCGGATGATTTCACTTCGCTCTTTACCGGTGGTCAGAATAAAATCTACTTTGATGATGTCTGCCAGGGTAAGCAGGTCGCAGTATTTTTCGTCAAAAATAAAGTCGTCTAAAGCAAGTGTATAGCCACAGCGCTTAAGTTGTCTGCACAGGCTGAGCAGTTCTTCATCAGGTTCAACGGTTTCTAATATCTCAAGAACAATGGAATGGGGCGGAATCTGGCGGGCCAGTTTTTTTAAGCTGTTGCGGGTAAAGTTGACAAAAGCCGGTTTTTTTCCGGTTGCTTTATCCATGCCCAGCAGCAGGAAGGCGCCGGAAATAACGGAAGCTGTTGCTGTATCATCATCTTCACCGTCATAGACGGGGGAATTTCCTGAACGGAACAGCAATTCGTAGGCGACAACATTTTCCTTCTTATCAAAAATCGGCTGTCTGGCCACAAAAATTTTCATTACAGATTCACATCCTACTATTCAATTTCATAAGGGCGTATTTTCAAACTAACGGAATGATCCATGGCGAGTGATTTTGGCGCCAGACGAGGCAACATGTTGCGGGAATAGTGGCCCCTATTTCAAAACATGTTAACGAAGTATGGCACAAAAGCGCCGCAGGGGACGTTTCGGATAGCTTGAAGACACACCCTAAAGGACTGCTGATTTATCGCCTTGCGCGTTCAGCGGTTCCTTAAACTCCGGCCGTAGTTCTAATGTTATAAAGAATAGAAAGGGTATCTGAAAAAACATCATAAGAGAAAGGCCATTCGGTACAGTGTATGCCGCAGACTCGCGGCTTGTTCCGGTAGTGTGGCCGCTTGGTAAATGTTGATAAAACCAGCGATCCTTAGAACCATCTTATTGTATATGGGGCGGAATGTCTAGTACTTTGTCAAACCAGGCAGATCTAAGTAGTTCAATGGCTGGCTGAATTTCCTGCCTGGGTATTTTGGAAAAATATAAAATGATTTGCGGCAGCTTGCCGGGCGGATTCTCCCAGTAATATTCTTCAATCGGGACTACGCGGCAGCCTTGCTGGCGGGCGCGGGTCACCAACTCTCCGGTGGATAAGGTCGTCTGGAGGTTCAAAATCGTGTGAAGACCGGAATCGGTCATATTAATTGTGGCCCGGTCACCCAGGCAGCGCTGGATGGTCTCATAAAAGAGCAGACTCTTTTCCTGATACAGCTTACGCAGTCGCCGGATTTGCCGTTCAAAATGCCCGTCCGCCATAAAAGCAGCCAGAGCAAGCTGTTCCAGGGTGGAAGCCGATTGGTTATACAGGGCGGAGTTCTTTTGATACAGATAGAGCAGGCGCGGCGGCAGTACCATATAGCTGATACGGATGGAGGGGGGAATAAGTTTGGACAGGGAGCCTACATAGATAACGGAGCCATCCCGGTCCAGTCCCTGCAGTGCCGGAATGGGCCGGCCGAAATAGCGGAATTCGCTGTCGTAATCGTCTTCAATAATCGTCCCTTGGGCGGTTTTAGCCCAGGCCAGGAGGCGGTGGCGTTGGCCGATAGGCATGATATAACCGGTGGGAAATTGGTGGGACGGACTTAAGTAAACCAGCCGGGTCTGGCTGGTTTGCAGCTCCTGCATATTCAGGCCGTCCGCGTTCATGCCGACGGGAATAATAGTGAAGGAATTGTCCGCGAAGATGCGCCGGCCGTTTTTAAAGCCCGGTTCCTCGAAGGCGATGCTGGTATGCTCCGGTTTCAAAAGACTGCAAAGCATATGGAGCAGATTTTGCACACCGGCGCCGATCACGATTTGCTCCGGATGGGCTGTTACGCCGCGGGAGCTTTGCAGATAACGGGCCAGCTCCTGTCTAAGCTCCAATTCTCCCTGGTAATGGCCGTAGCCGGTTAACTGGTCAGGGCGGGCGAATACTTTATTGATATACCGTTTCCACAAGGGAAAGTTAAAGCCGTTGCCGTCCATTTCACCGCTGGCGAAGTCATAGCGGATGGGCGGTGCAGGCGGCGGATTGACGATCCGGGCGGCCGGCAGGGGATTCTTGGCGACCGGTGCTACGCTGGGTTCAAAAGGACTGACAGTATAGCGGGAGCGATTGCCATTTTCAATATAGCCTTCGCTCATAAGCTGCAGATAGGCTTTTTCCACCGTGATTTTGCTGATGGTGAGTTGTCGGGCCAGACTGCGGATGGAGGGCAGTTTCTCGCCGGCGGTAAGGCTCCCCTGTTCAATTTGGCGCCGAAATTGCTGATATAGCTGGATGTACAGCGGTTCGGGCAAGGTAGGATCAAGTAATAGTAAATCCATAGTCAAACTCCTTTATAAAAAAAACTGTACCTATTAAAAAATATAAAACTGTATATTTTAAAGGGAACAAATATATTTTATACTATACATGTTATTTTTTAAATACAGGAGGCATTGATTTCTATGACTATTTATAAAGCACTGGCAGTAGCCGGTTCGGATACAAGCGGCGGCGCCGGCTTGCAGGCCGACTTGAAGACCATGCAGGAACTGGGCGTATACGGAATGACGGCGATCACCGTCATTGTAGCACAAAATCCCCATAACGGCTGGGCTCACGATGTGTATCCCTTGCCGCTGGAGGTATTGGAAGCTCAAATGGAAACCGTACTGGCCGGTATCGGCGTGGATGCGCTGAAAACAGGCATGCTGGCCAGCAGCGAGGTCATCGCGCTGGTAGCGCGCAAGATTGACCAGTATTCGGTTAAAAATGTAGTCATTGATCCGGTGCTTGTCTGCAAGGGCACTGACGAGGTGTTGCACCCGGAAGCGGCCGTCAGCATCCGTGAGGAGCTGGCTCCCCGGGCAGCCATTATTACTCCTAATATTTTTGAAGCAGGCCAGTTAAGCGGCATCAAACATATCCAGTCTATTGAGGAGATGAAGGCTGCTGCCGAGGCGATTCACAAGCTGGGACCCCGTTATGTTTTGATCAAAGGCGGCGCCAAGTCCGGCTTGGACACGGCGGTGGATGTGCTGTATGACGGCAACCGCTTTGAAACGCTGGAATCACCGCTATTTAAGCAGGCCTATACGCACGGTGCCGGCTGCACCTATGGATCGGCCATTACCGCCGGCCTCGCCAAGGGCCTTGATGTCCCTGCCGCCGTACGCCAGGCGAAAGCCTTTATCACGAAGGCGATCGAGCACTCGTTCCCGCTCAATCAATATGTCGGGCCGACCTATCACGCGGCTCACCGTCTGAAATAACGGAGAGACCGGCAGAAAAGAGCCTGTTTCAATAAAAAAGTTTCGGTAGCCTGTTCGTTCCCCGTTCGGCCTTTCCGGAAAAATACGTTCCGCAGGATGAAAAATTTTTGGCTTACGTTAAGAAATCCGTCTGTGCCCTTTGGGTAGTTGTTTGAGCGAAGCGAGTTTACGGATTTTAGTAAGCCAGAAATTTTTCAAGTATTTTGGAGGTAGGCCTAGCCTTTTTGGTCCTTTTGGGGCAATGCCAAAAGGATGTTATGCTATTTTGGTGACAGCCTTTTCTGTTTAGTAAGCATATACAGGCAGGCTGCCATGGCTATAGGAAAGGAAGGAAAAAGTATGAAACAACAAGCGTTCAGCCAGACAAAACAACTGGCCTATGCCGCGTTAGGCATTGCTCTCGTATTTATTTGTACATCCTTTGTTAATCTTCGTCTTCCCATTGCCGCCAACGGCGGACTGATTCATTTGGGAAATGTGCCGCTTTTTATTTTCGCCATTCTTTACGGCCGTTGGACCGGCGCTTTGGCCGGTGGCATCGGTATGGCTCTGTTTGATGTAGTGGGCGGCTGGTTTCTGTGGGCTCCCTTTACCCTGCTGATTGTCGGTCTGATGGGATATACCGTTGGCGCTATCGCCGAACGGAACCGGGCTATGAAGGCTTATTTTCTGGCGCTGATCGCCGCTTGCCTGATCAAAGTGGTTGGCTATTACGGCGCCGAGGGAATTATTTACGGCAACTGGGTGGCGCCACTGACCTCCGTCCCCGGTAATTTGGTGCAGATCGGTGTGGCGGCGGTTGTCGCCCTGCCGGCGGTGAAAAAGTTGCAAAAATATGTGGCTGCACCAGCGCAGCAAGGCACTGTGCTTTCCACTAACAAGTAAAAATAAAGGCTTTTGCCTAGGTCCGCGGGGACTTGGCAAAAGCCTTTGTTTTTCGGTTTTAAATCTGATAGTCGTATACCGGTTTGATGCAGCGGGCAGCCTGACCGGCCTTGGCATCCCGGATGACCCCGTGATCCAGGGCCAGCCTGCCGTTGAGGAAGACATATTCGATTCCTTCGGGCGGAACGTCGGGCAGACCGAAATCGGCCTTGTCGATCAAGGTTTTTATGTCGAAAACGACAAGGTCGGCGTCCATATCTTCCCGCAGGCGCCCCTTGGTATGAAGTCCCAGCGTTTCGGCCGGCAGCAGGGTAGCCTTGCGAACTGCTTCCATGAGCGTCAACTCATACCGTTCGGCCACCATCTTCTTAAAATAGCGAGGAAAACTGCCGGCGATTTGCGGGTGCCCCTCGCCGGGGGCATAAGCGCCGGTATCGGTGGACGGCATGGCAAAGGGGTGGGTCAGGGCCAGATAAATTTCCTCTTCGATGCCGGTGAGCACAACCACTGCCGTATGCGGCGCCTGGGTGCGCAGTTCGTGATACAAGGCTGGCGTCAGCCGCTGTCCGTTATACGGGCCGGTGATGGCGACGATATCCTGCAGGTCCCAGCCGTTGTCCCGGATATAGTCTTCCTGGAACAGGGCGGCGCCGATATGGGTGGCCCATTGGGTGTACATCCCACTGTCGAAGCGGACATCCAGGCCGTCGGCGCGGGCCCGGTTGATAACCGCCAGCGCCTCTTCCATCATGCCGGTGCCGTATTGATAGACCAGATGGGAGATTTGGACCCGGGCGCCGGTATGACGGGCTATATTGACGGCTTCTACCAGGGAATACATATCAATCCCGGTAGCCATCCGGGTGTCAACGGCGACGATCCGGCCGTAGCGGGCGGCCAGTCTGCTTAGGCGGGACACTTCCTCGTCCGAGCTGCCCGGTGCATAAGCCAGGCCCAGTGACAGGCCGCAGGCCCCCGCTTCAAAGGCTTCTTCCACCAGATACTCCATTTTGGCCAGTTGCTCTGCCGTGGCCGGCTGCATGGGATCTTTGATGCCCACTTTATCCCGGAGGCTGAAGGAGTGGCCGATGAGTTCGGCCTGGTTGACAATAAAGCCGTCTTTTTCCTGTTTGGCGAAAAAGCCGTTAATATCCAAAGGACTAAAGCCGCAGTTGCCGCCCACCGTTGTGGTAATCCCCTGTCGCAGCGATAACTCGCCGCAGTAGGCGTCCAGTTCTACATGGCCGTGAATATCAATAAAGCCGGGGCAGACGATTTTGCCCGTTATATCCAATTGCCGGACACCTGGTAGTTCGGTTTTGCTGATGGCGGCGATTTTTCCGCCGCTAATACCGATATGGCCGGTAAAACGGACCAGCTTCTCCGGGTCAATAAGAATGCCGTTGGCAAGCACAAGGTCAAACATATTTATCACCATCCGAAGGGGGTATACTTTGCAAATAATAGTGGTTGAATCGTAGCATATTTCCCGCAAGCATTCAAGCCAAAGAACTAATAAATTTTTATATAGGCAGGTAAAAAAAGTAAATGCATCTTATTACAACCGTATTGACGTAGCGCAGGGAACTTGCTATAATTTAACTCAATAAAAGAATAAGCTAATCAGAAAAACTGAAGGCTAAAAGTTTTTTCCCAGGGGAAAATCTTTTGGTCTTTTTTGTTTTTCATCGATTACGCTTGTCAATGGCGCGGCTGATCAGGAACTTAACTGAAGGCGCGAGGGAAATATCTGTGCCCTTTAGCCCTAGTACTTTGCCATCTTATCCAATGATTTAAGTGACGCAGAGTACAACAGTATGTTAATCAAGGAGGAGTTATATGTCAGATCATCCTACTGCCAGAAAAAATGTTACAGCCGAAGTGCGCAGTGCGCGGAGTCCGGGAAGAAATACCCTGGGAAAGCAGCTTCAGCACCAGGTACTGGAGATCGTAAATCATTTTTTATTCTCCGCGGAAAATGGCTATTTGATTTTGACAATACAGGACGGCGTTGTTGTTAAAGTTGAAAAAACGGAGAAATATATCATCACCAATAAGAGCCGGGAAACAGGCTATGTAAAATACGGCAAACCTGTATCCGTTCATCCGCTGCAGGCACAGATTGTTACCGAACTGCAAAAAATCCAGTATGGACAACTGGTTATCCGGTTTGCCAATGGTAAAGTGGAACAAATTGAAAAAACCGAAAAACGTCGGGTTCATGAAGTGGAAGGAGTCCATGGCGATGGAATATAACTGTATTATCCATTTTTAGCATTAAACACTATTTTTTGAAAAAAATGCTTGCATTTTAAAAACTTTTGAGTATAATAAACAAAAGAGCTATTATTTAATATTCATATGCTGATTAGTTATCAAGCTAAAGGCCAGAGGCATTTCTGCGGAAATGTTCTTCTGGTCTTTTTTGGTTTATCGGAAACCATACATTTTCTGATAGGCGTAAGTGCAACCAAGGACTAGCGTTATGGCATAAAGCTTGCCGCTAACCGGGTTCTAAATTTTAAAACACAGGGGGATAAAAATGAGTAAAAAGATTAAGCAGATTGCTATTTATGGTAAAGGCGGGATTGGCAAGTCAACAACCACTTCCAATATCAGCGCGGCACTGTCCAAGCTGGGACTAAAGGTTATGCAGTTCGGCTGCGACCCGAAGGCTGATTCGACCAATACGCTGCGGGGCGGTACGTACATTCCCACTGTGCTGGATACCTTGCGGGAGAAAACGCAGGTTAAGGCGGAGGATGTTATCTTTAAAGGGTTTAACGGCATCTATTGCGTGGAGGCCGGTGGGCCGGCGCCGGGAGTAGGCTGTGCCGGACGCGGTATCATTACCGCCGTGCAGCTTTTAAAACAACTGAAGGTATATGAGGAACTCGACTTAGACGTGATTATCTATGATGTCTTGGGCGATGTAGTATGCGGCGGCTTTGCCGTTCCCATCCGCGAGGGCATTGCCGAGCATGTGTTTACCGTCTCGTCGGCCGATTTCATGGCCGTGTATGCTGCCAACAATCTGTTCAAGGGGATTAAAAAATACTCCAATTCGGGCGGCGCCCTGCTGGGTGGTTTAATTGCCAACTCGATCAATGCGCCCTATGCCAAGGATATTGTCGATGATTTTGTTGACCGGACCCAAACGCGGGTTGTCGAGTATATTCCCCGTTCGGTAACGGTAACCCAGGCCGAGCTGCAGGGTAAGACGGCGGTAGAAGCCTCGCCTAATTCCGAGCAGGCTAAAATTTACGGAAAACTGGCCCAGAAAATCATTGATACCACCGAATCCAAAGTGCCGTCACCGTTAGACACTTCGGAGTTGCGCGAGTGGGCAGCCAAATGGGCTGATCATTTACTGGCCCTGGAAACAGGGGAAGTGCGCGGCAAAGCGGCGGCGATTTAACAGGAAAGAGTGGTTCCTCAGGCAAGAAGCTGATCAGACCCGACTGAAGGCTGCAGAAACAGACGATTTCTGCAGCCTTTTTATTAGGATTTGGCAATGGGAGAGAAAGAGGTGATAGTATGAGTTGCGTTTGCCCGGGAAGTATGAGTCAGACAGTTTGGGAAAAGACCCAAAGGCATCCTTGCTATTCCGCCGAAGCGCACAGTAAATACGCGCGTATTCATTTACCGGTGGCGCCCCGGTGCAACATCCAGTGCAATTACTGCAATCGTAAATTCGACTGTGTGAATGAAAGCCGGCCGGGTGTTACCAGTGAGGTATTAACGCCTGAACTGGCCAGGGAAAAGTTTGTCTGGGTCCGTGAAAAGGTGGCAGACCTGAGTGTGGTGGGGATTGCCGGGCCGGGCGATGCGCTGGCTGACTGGCCGGCGACAAAACAGACAATCCAGGCGATACAGGCCATTGCGCCTGAGGTGGTTTTCTGCCTGTCCACCAACGGATTGTTGCTGCCGGACTATGCGGCCGAAATAGTAGAGCTGGGGATTCATCATGTTACCGTTACGCTGAATGCGCTGGACAGCGAGATTGGCGCTAAGCTATATCAGTTTATTACCTATCAGGGCCGCCGCTACGAAGGGAAAGCAGCCGCCGAGCTCTTGCTGAAGAACCAACTGGCCGGCATCCGGTATTTAACCGGACGCGGCATACTGGTAAAGGTAAATATGGTGATGATCAAAGGCATCAACGATCAGCATATTCCGGAGGTTGTAAAAAAGGTTAAGGAGCTGGGCGTATTCGTTACCAATATTATGCCGTTAATCCCGGCACCGGGCAGTAACTTTGAACATTTTCCGCAAACCAGCATGAAAGAGGTCAATGAACTGCGAGATCGTTGTCAGGTTGATCTGCCGCAAATGCGTCACTGTCAGCAATGCCGGGCCGATGCCATCGGTAAGCTCCACGAAGACCGTTCCCAGGAGTTTCGGATGGTAACCTATACGGGTGAGACGAAAAAGATATACAATCCGGTAAGAAAGCAATACCGGATTGCCGTTACTTCCAAGTACAACAAGCTGGTGGATCAGCACTTCGGACATGCGACAGGCTTTACGATTTATCAGGGCGACGGGTATACCTTTCAACCGCTGGAACAGCGCTCAGCCAGCAAGTATTGTTCGGGTATGGCTGATTGCGAAGACGGCGAAAGCAGACGGGATCAGACTATCGACCTGTTGAGAGATTGCGATGCGGTGCTCACCATGCGCATCGGTCCCCATGCCAAAGATAAGCTAAGCTGCCGGGGTGTTACCGCTATCGAATATTGTGACAGTGTGGAAAATGGCCTGCGTTACGCGGTCGAAGTGTTAATTAAGCAGGAGGCAACGGAGTATGAAAGAGGTATTGCGTCAACTAAGCGAACGGCTAATTGATATGTCCGGGGTGATTCTCTTTTTTCTATTATGGGAGATCCTTCCCAGGCTGGGAGTGCTTGATGCTCAGTTCATTCCGCCTTTCTCCGCGGTGCTGCAGGCTATTGTCAAGCTGTTGGCCAATGGGGAGCTGTTTATTCATATGGCGGCGAGCCTGCAGCGTACGTTGCTGGGGCTGCTGCTGGCCCTGGTCCTTGCCATCCCGGCAGGATTTGTGTTAGGCGGTGTTTTTCCCACTCTGTCCCGCCATGTAAGGCCGTTGCTGCGCCTGCTGGGACAGATCAATGCGTTCTCCTTGTTTCCTATTTTTATTCTTTTTTTCGGAATTGGCGAAGTTGCCAAAGTCAGCATTATTTTCTGGTCCACCATTTGGCCGGTGCTGTTTACCACGATTGCCGGGGTGCAGCAGATTGATCCGTTATATATTAAAAGCGCCCGTTCGGTGGGCGCCGGCCGGCTGACCATTTTCACCCGGGTGCTGCTGCCCGGTGCGGCACCGGTCATCTTTACCGGAATCCGTACCGGAGCCTCTCATGCCTTTCTGATGTTGATTGCGGCGGAAATGATCGGTGCCAGCGCCGGACTGGGCTGGATAGTGCATAATTCATCGATGAATTTCGTGATTCCCCGTCTGTTTGCCGCGACGATTATCATTGCCTTGCTGGGAATGGCGATTAACTATTTTATTTACTGGCTGGAGGAAAATCTTCTGGAATGGAAACAGTAACCGGGTTTAGTGGGCTTGTTCGTTGGAATTTTGCTAAAGAAAGGAGTGGTGGTGATGGAAGTGATCTGGAAAGAAGCATCTTCAAGCCGAAAAAAGTTGTTGTCTGCGCAAGGTATTGCCCGGTGGTTTGGCGACGGCCTGTATACGAATAGCTCCATTATCGTTTTCCTGCTGCTGTGGGAAATCGCTCCCCGCGTCGGTTGGGTGGAACAAACCTTTATTTCGCCGCCGTCGGTGGTATTGGAAACCTTGCGGGAGCTCCTGCTTGACGGAACGTTGCTCAAGCATATCGGTGTCAGTCTGGGGCGGGCGCTGGGGGGCTTTGCTATTGCGGCAGTTGTCGGTATTCCGCTGGGCTTTTTTCTGGGAGGCTGGTTTAGGCTGTTTGAACGGATTGCCACACCGGTTTTGCGCCTGTTAAATGCCGTCAATCCTTTCTCCCTCTTTCCGGTATTTATCTTACTGTTCGGTATTGGCGAGGTTTCCAAGGTGGCCATGATTATCTGGGTTTGCGTCTGGCCTGTATTGCTGCACACCATTACCGGCGTTAAGGAAACTGATCCTTTGCTGATTAAATCGGCCCAGTCTATGGGCGTCAAAGGCAAGGAGCTGTTTTATAAAGTGATATTGCCGGCGGCGGCCCCCGCTATTTTTCACGGCCTTAAAATGAGTTCGGGCGTAGCCTTCTTTATGCTGATTGCGGCGGAAATGATCGGCGCCAGCAGCGGTTTGGGCTGGCTGGTCTGGAATGCCCAGATCAATTATCAGATTCCTATTTTATTTGCCGCTACCGTGGTCATAGCCGTATTGGGGCTCAGCCTGAACTACCTGTTTGGCAAGCTGGAGCATAAACTGATTAGCTGGCAGGAACATACACCGGAATATTAGGGATTTATCAAATTGATAAAAAAGGAATGAAGAAATATGGCGGAAAAAAAGACAGTGAAAAGTATTATTGCCGGCCTGGTAGGATTGGCGATTATCGGCGGTATCGCCTATGGTGCTAACTTTGCCGATAAACCGGTCAGCGGTGGCGGAGGAGCTAAAAGTGCGCAAACAACCGACGCGAAGGATAACTTATTCCCCATAAAGACCTGGTCAAAAACCAACTGCGAATCCACCCCCTGGGTAGTGGCGGATTTAAAGGGTTTCTTTGCCGAAGAAGGACTGAAGATTGTCTATACCGGCGATACACAGCCGGCCCAGCAAATCCCGTCGGTGCTCAATGGCAACAATGATGTAGGATCGGCCCATCCCAATACCCTGGCCGTGGCGATAGCCGGCGGCGCGAAAATTAAGGGCGTTGTCCGGGCCGGGATTGATCCTACCCCCGACCAGGACCCCAAACTTCGCCATATGTTCTGGTATGTCAATCCGCAAAAGGATGGCCATATCCATTCATTTAAAGATGTAAACAGCAAAGAAGGGACAGTTAAATTTTCGACGATTACCAAGAACATCTGCGCCGACTTTTTAGCCGGCCAAATAGCTGATAAACAGGGACTGGACCGGAGCAAAATTGAATGGGTATCCATGCCGGACGTGCAGGCCGTACAGGCGTTGAAGCAGGGCCTGGTCAGTGTGGCCGGGGTGCATCCGCCTTACTATAAATCCATGGAAGATGCCGGCATGGTCAAAATAGCCGACAGCCTGGATGCCGGCTTGGGTGTAGGCGGTGGCGTAGGGTATTACTACTTTACCACCGACTTTATTGACAAAAATCCGGAAATCATTAAAAAATTCGCCAGAGCCATTGCCAAGGCCCAAAAATGGGCGAATGACAATCCGGAAGAGGCCCGCAAAATGACGGAGGACTGGATTCATGTACCGGTTAATGCCACTCATTATTATGCTACCGATACCAAAATAGTGGAAGAAGAAATTGTACCCTGGATTCAGGACCTGGAAGCCAATAAGGTTATTCCGCAAGGCAAGGTGAAGGCTTCCGATTTGGTGATTCATTCGTTTGACAGTTGATGCTTGGCAGGGAGGGCCTGCCGGGGTATAAGTAAGCGGTGTCATGGCGGTTGCCCGCAGCGGTGACTGCCATGACAGTATATTTAGTGAAGTGGATAGAGGAGGTGCCATTAGCTATGGCGATTAATTTAGAGCTTCCCGAAGTAGCCATCCGGGAGAACCGTCTGGGCTCCATTACCGGTTATCAGGGTACTATCCGGGATTTGGGAACCCGTGTATCAGGCTGTTCATTGCAAAATAAAGGCAGGTGCTTCAGCCAGGCCAGTGCCTGCAGCTCCGGCTGCGCGCAAAACTACTTGTCCGGCATTGTTGATGCGGCGGTGGTCAATCACGCGCCAATCGGCTGTGCCGGCGACAGTGCCGGGGCCAATGAACAGGATAAATGGGGTCGTAAGGTCAGAGGTCTGGAGTACCGGAATATCAATATTCTTAATACCAATATGGTGGAGGAGGATACCGTTTTCGGGGCGGTTGCCAAATTGAAAGACGCGGTGCGGGAAGCCTACCGGCGGTTTCAGCCGAAGGCTATCTTTGTTACCACCTCCTGCGTATCAGGCATTATCGGCGAGGACATTATCAGCGCGCTGGATGAATTGAGAGAAGAGATTCCGGTGCCGTTGACGCCCGTTTTTTGCGAAGGGTTTAAATCACAAATCTGGGCTTCCGGCTTTGACGCGGCTTTTCATGCCATCTTAACGGGAATTGTCAAACCGCCGGAAAAGAAAACCAATAAGGTCAACCTGATCAATTTCCGGGGCAGCGCCCGTCAACAGATTACGGCTATGCTGGCCCAGTTCGGTCTGGAGCCGGTATTTATGGTGCCCTATAGTTCGATAGACGAACTGGCGCGAACCTCCGAATCGGTGGCGACCATCAGTATTTGCGGCACGCTGGGGGGCTACTTCGGCAATGCCCTGGAACAGCAATACGGGGTTCCTTATGTGAAAGCGTTGCAGCCTCACGGTATAACAGGGACGGACAACTGGCTCCGGGAACTGGGGAAAATTGTCGGCAAGGAAGCGGCCGTGGAAGCTTATATTAAGGAAGAAAAGGACCGCATCGCCGGAGAACTGGCCGAACTGCGGGGAAAACTCAAAGGTAAAAAAGCGGTTGTCGGTATGGGCCCCAGCTTTGCCCATGATTATATCCGGACGCTGCAGGAACTGGGCGTTGAGATTATCTGGGGAGCCTCCTGGCACTACGATCCACAATATGACAGCGGCCAGTCGCCGGAAACGGTACGGCATTTGCTGGAAGGAACCGAGGACATACCCTTTAGCGTGGCCGATCAGCAGGTGTTTGAAATGATGAATCTGCTTAATAAACTGAAACCTGATTTATATATCGGCCGCCATCCGGGCATGACAGTCTGGGCTACAAAACTGGGCATTCCGTCGATTATGATTGGTGACGAATATACCGCCTATGGCTATCAGGGACTGGTGGATTTTGGTTTTCGGGTGCTGGACGCTTTGACAAACCGTAATTTTGTCCAAAAGCTGTCAGCCCGGGTCACCCTTCCTTATACCGACTGGTGGATGGAGCAGGACAGCTTTACTTTTTTACAGGATGAGGTGGGATAATGTCGCGATTTGTAGAGCAGGTACGCCATGTATGCGCCTTAGGCGGCTATCAGTCGGTACTGGCTATTGAAAAGGCAGCGCCTATTTTGCATGCCGGACCGGGCTGCGGTCAGAAGTTATGGCGGACCCTGGGCTCGGCTAATGGCTGCCAGGGGTCGGGTTATGTCGGCGGCCACTCGGTGCCATGCACCAATATCGGGGAAAAGGAAGTCATCTTTGGCGGCGATGACCGGCTGCGCGATATTGTGGGCAATGCTCTTAAAGTCATTGATGCCGGGTTGTTTGTCATTCTGACCGGCTGTACTTCCGATATTGTCGGCGACGACGTAAGCGAAGTGGCCCGCAGGTTTCAGGAACAGGGCAAGCCGGTGGTGGCTGTGGAAACAGGCGGCTTTAAAGGCAGTAATTTGTTTGGCCATGAGCTGGTGCTGGATGCGATTATTGAACAGTATTTGCAGCCGGCCGCGGAAAAAGAGGCCGGGTTGGTGAACATCTGGGCTGTTGTGCCTTACCAGGACCCTTTCTGGGTGGGGAACCTCCGGGAGATTGAAAAGCTGGTAGCGCTGCTGGGTCTGACGCCCAACATTATTTTCGGTCCGGGCAACGGGCTGGAGGCCTTGCAGCGGGTACCGAAAGCCCAGTTTAATTTACTGGTCTCTCCCTGGGTAGGCCTCAAAAATGTAAAACATCTGGAGGCAAAGTTTGGCACGCCTTATCTGCATTATCCGGTGCTGCCGATCGGGCCGACCGAAACGGCGAACTTTTTACGCACCGTAGGAACCTATGCCGGAATTGAAGGCAAACGGGTGGAAAAAATCATTAACAAACTGGAGCAGGATTACTACTATTACATTGACCGGGCTGCCGATTCCCTGCTGGAAACGCAGATGATGCCCCGGCGGTTTGTTTCCATTGCCGACAGTTTCTACGCGCTTGGCGTAGCCCGTTTTTTAATCAATGATTTGGGTTTGCTGCCGGAAACCCAGTATATCACCGACGGCGTTGCCGAAGAATACCAGGACAGCATAACGGAGGAATTTAAAAAATTTGAGGACGGCATTGAGGCGAAGGTGATTTTCAGCAATGACGGCGGTGAAATTCATGAAGATATCCGCAAGCTTACCTTCCGCAGCCGGCCCCTCATCCTGGGCAGCGCCTGGGACCGTGTTTTATCGCGGGAAATTAACGGCTATCAGCTTTCCCTGGCCACACCGGTTACCAACCGCCTGGTGCTAAACCGCTCCTATGTAGGCTATGAAGGGGCCTTGCGGCTGGTTGAGGATATCTATTCCTTGGTACTGGAAGATTTTCAGTAACCGGTTTTTTGACGTTGCTTCCTCTATATTTGGGAAGCCGGCTACCCTCCACAAAGGTCTTGCATTGTACATGGGCCGGCTTCCCATTTTTATCATTCCTGACAAGACCGGTTTGTTATGACAGGCTGTGGACCGCCGGTCCGGTACCCGGCAGACAATATTTTCGCTTGACAAATAAATAGGGATCATTATAATTAAAGAAAATAATGAATGAGAGCATTTGCTGATCAGAATAACTGAAGGCTAAGGTTAGTACCCTCACTAGGGTATGCCTTAGCTTTTTTCATACTCCCGTGCCGGACTTTGCGCGATAGCGGCAAAGTTCTGAGCAAGTGCACGGTATTCATTAAGTGAATAACGAAGTGATGACGGCAGGGCAGCGGTCTTGAAAAAGAAGACTCGACTGCCAAGCCGCCGGCTATGATAGTTGACTGGTCAGTATATCCATACTGAAGGCAAAGAAGAATCCTTTACGGAATCCTCTTTGCCTTTTTTGTTTTAACCCGATTACTTTTATCTGGGAGGCAAGTATATGAGCAAATTTATTGACCGGCCGCGTTATTTGTGCACCATGGGCGGTGCGGTAGCCACGTTGAATGCCCTGCCGCGGACCATATCCATCCTGCATGCCGCTGCCGGCTGCGGCGGCAACTTTACCAATGCCTTAAACGGAGCCGCCGGTTATCTGGGCAGCAGTTACTGTGCCGGCCAGGCCTTGCCCAGCTCCAATATCTACGAGAAGGACATTGTCTTTGGCGGCGAGGAGCGTCTGGAGGAACAGATCGCCAGCACGCTGGAAGTGGTTGACGGCGATTTATATTTTGTTGTAACAGGCTGTATGGTGGATATTATCGGTGATGACGCCGTTGCCGTAGCCAATCGGTTCCGCCAGGCGGGAAAACCGGTGCTGGCGGCCGAGACAGGCGGGTTCAAAGGCAACTCGTATCAGGGCTATGATATTGTTCTCAGCAAATTATTCCGTGATTTTGTTACCTCTAATCCGGTGAAGGAAGAGAAGACGGTGAACCTGTTTGGCCTGGTTCCGGTGCAGGATGTATTCTGGAAAGGCAACCTGCAGGTCTTGAAAGCGCTGATTCAGAAGCTGGGCTATCAGGTCAACACCTTTTTTGGCGAAGGGGAAACACTGGAAAACCTAAAATCTGCGGCGGCAGCCCGCTTGAATATTGTTGTATCCGATGTGTCCGGCGTGGAACCGGCTAAGGTATTTGAAGAGGTGCATGGCGTGCCCTATGTGATTGCCCCGCTGCCCATCGGGCCAACCGGCACGGAGGAGTTTTTGCGCACCGTCGGCAAAGCGCTGGATATTCCCGGCCAGGAGCTGGGAAAAATCATTGCCGGTGAAAAGAAGTGTTATTATGATTACCTGGTGCGGTTAGCCGATGTGTATAACGATCTTGATTTTCAGCGCTACAGCGTAGTCGTAGCCGATGCCAATTATGCGTCGGCGTTAACCAAATTTTTGGCCGATGACCTGGGCTGGCTGCCGGAGCTGGTGGTAATCACTGATGATCTGGAGGAGGCGGAACAGGAGTCGGTAAGAAAGCGCTTTCAGGGGTTGTACGGGGTTGAGCCGCAAGTGATATTCGATACCGATACGGCCAGTGTGGGCAAGCATTTTAGCAAGGCCTGGCCCCGGAACCGGAACAACCGATATTTTGATTCGTTTAGTCCGGCGTTTGTCTTTGGCAGCAGCCTGGAAAAAGATTTTGCCGATACCCTGGGGGCCGCTCATTTAAGTGTGGCCTATCCCATCTCCAACCGGGTAGTGCTGGACCGGGCTTATGCCGGGTATAGCGGGGCCTTGCGGTTGACCGAGGATGTACTGGGAATATTGGTAAGCAATCGATAAGGAAGGGAGCCGGTATCAATGGATTATATACAGGAAAAAGCGCCCCCGGTGCGCGAGGACCGCTTAAAGGCCTGTAATGCCTACGGTGGACCGAGCGACCGGTTGGTAGATCAATCAAAAAAGGGTTGTCTCAACGGGATCAAACGGAAATTCGCCCAGACCCAGGGCTGTCAGTTGAATTTAAGCCTGGCGATTTTAAATACCATCCGCGATGCCGTGGTGATTGTTCATGGTCCGGTGGGCTGCGGTGGCGGCAGTCTGGCGCAGGCGGGCATTAACAAGGGGTTTCAGCAACTGCGTGATAGCAGTGCCCGGGGTCTGATCTGGGTGAATACCAATTTAAGAGAAGCCGAAGTTATTAACGGTGGCGAAGACAATTTGCGTGAGGCTATTTTACATGCTGAACAGGAATTCCGCCCCAGCGCCATTATCATTGTAAATAGTTGTGTGCCGGCCATTATCGGCGATGATGTCGACAGTGTGGTGGAACAGGTGCAAAAGGAAGTAAAGGCCAAAATTGTGCCGGTCCATTGTGAAGGCTTTAAAACGAAAATTATGGCCAGCGCCTACGACGCCGTCTATCACGGCATATTGCGCAATTTGATTGAACCTGATCCGGTCGATGAACGGCTGGAGCGGGATGAACAGGAAATATTTCTGGAAAAGTACCGCATCAGCCGCACGGTCAACGTATTAAATGTTTCTTCCATGAGCCGCATTGACGAATATGAATTGGTACGGCTGCTGCAGGCGCTGGATTTGAATCTCAACATTCTGCCCTGTTATGCTCATCCCGAGGATTTTAAAAAAGCGACTGAAGCGGCCTTAAATGTAAGTATTTGCGCAACCCATGACGACTATTTTGTTGAACATCTGAAAGAGAAATACCATATTCCCTTTATTCTCCGGACCATTCCGATCGGTGTAAAATACACCAATCGCTGGATTCAGGACATTGCCGAATTTTTTGGTATGGAAAAAGAGGCAGCGCGGTTTATTGAGCAGGAGGTCAGGCAGTTGGAAGAAGCCCTAGCCCCTTACCGGGAGTTGTTCAAGGGCAAACGGGTGCTGGTCGGCGGCGGGGAAATCCGTGTCGTGGCCAATGCCGAACTGCTCCAGTATTTAGGGCTGGAAGTCATTGGGCTGCGGGCCTACCATTATGATCAATTCGGCGATGAAATGCTGGGTGAACAGGAGGCTATCCAGCAGATTCCCTTTAATGTCGCTACCGGGCAGCCCTTTGAAATGGCAAACCTGGTACACAGGCTGAAACCCGATGTGTATGTCGGCCATGTGGGCACCAATGCCTGGGCCGCCAAACAGGGTATTCCCGTTATTCCTCTTTTTCACCAGAGCCAGCTCTTTTTGGGGTATGCCGGCGTATTTGAATTTGCCCGCCGGCTGGCCAGAATTCTCCGGAATCCGGCGTTTAACCGGAGCCTGGGGCAAAATGTCCGTCTGCCGTACCGGGATGACTGGTATGAAAAGGATGCCTTTTCGTATATTGATGAAAGCAATGCTTGAACAAAGAGATAAGGAGTGGGAATATGGCTAAAATAGCGAATAGTGTAACCGATCTGATCGGCGGTACGCCGCTGCTCAAGTTAAACAAGGTGGTAACGGCCGAAAGTGCCGAAGTGGTTGCCAAACTGGAACTGTTTAATCCCGGCGGGAGCGTGAAAGACCGGATTGGCCTTAGCATGCTGAAAGCCGCGGAAGAGCAAGGGCTGATCGGTAAGGATACGGTTATTATCGAACCGACCAGCGGCAATACTGGCATCGCCCTGGCCTTTATTGCCGCTGCCAGAGGTTACCGTCTGATTCTGACTATGCCGGAAACCATGAGTACCGAGCGGCGCAGCCTGTTAAAGGTCTATGGCGCAGAGCTGGTGCTGACCCCGGGAGCGGAAGGCATGAAAGGCGCTGTCCGCAAGGCTGAGGAACTGGCGGCGCAAATACCGAACTCGTTTATTCCCCAACAGTTTAACAATGCGGCCAATCCGGCTATTCACCGGGCAACAACGGCAGAAGAGATCTGGGCCGATACCGACGGCCGGGTGGATGTAATTATCGGCGGCGTGGGCACAGGAGGAACCATTACCGGGATTGGGGAAGTGCTGAAAAAACGTAAACCTACGCTGAAGGTTATTGCCGTAGAACCTTTTGATTCGCCGGTGCTTTCCGGCGGTAAGCCGGGGCCCCATAAAATACAGGGGATTGGCGCGGGATTTGTGCCGGGTGTACTGAACTTGGATATTGTTGACGAGATTTATAAGGTGAAAAATGAGGAAGCCGTGGAAACAGCACGGGACCTGGCCCGGCAGGAAGGCATCCTGGTCGGCATTTCCTCGGGCGCAGCGGCTTTTGCCGCCCTGCAACTGGCCAAACGGCGGGAACATGCCGGGCAATTAATTGTGGCTATCCTGCCTGATACAGGCGAGCGCTATATTAGCACCGTGTTATTTCAGGATTAAAAAACAACCGTCATTTTGAAGAGAGCATTTTGGATAAACATAGGGCTGCACACTTGTCCGACTATGAAACATAGAGGCCAAGTTCCTGAACGGAGCTTGGCCTCTATGTTTTCTTAAAGTAAATAAAAAGGCGCAGCAGCGCCATGAGGAGGAAGGAAAATGTCCGGTAATATACAAGCGCAGAGTCAAGAGTCGGCCGGCGACGATAAGATTGTAGCCCGCAATATCCGCCGGGTATATACCATTAAGCAAAAAGGGGACGGCGGACTTAGTGAA
The DNA here is from genome assembly GCF_900141835.1 of Propionispora hippei DSM 15287. Classification (NCBI taxonomy): domain Bacteria; kingdom Bacillati; phylum Bacillota; class Negativicutes; order Selenomonadales; family Sporomusaceae; genus Propionispora; species Propionispora hippei. The sequence continues at coordinate 23,696 of NZ_FQZD01000008.1, forward strand.
TTTGAGGCTATCAAGCAGTTGGACCTTACAGTCAAGCAGGGCGAATTCCTGGTGATTGTCGGACCCAGCGGCTGCGGTAAATCAACATTCCTTGATATGGTGGCAGGCTTGGCCAAACCCAGTTCGGGAGAGATTTTTATTGACGGCCGCCTCATTACCGGCCCGGACCTGGACCGGGGCATTGTATTGCAGGGATATGCCTTGTTTCCCTGGCGAACGGTCCGGAAAAACGTCGAGTTTGGCCTGGAAGTGAAAAAAGTGCCGCCTAAGGAGCGCCGGGAAATCAGCCAGAAATATATTGAACTGGTTGGCCTGAAGAATTTTGAGGAACGGTACCCCCATGAACTGTCCGGCGGGATGAAGCAGCGGGTGGCCATCGCCCGGGCGCTGGCGTATGATCCGGAAGTGCTGTTAATGGATGAGCCTTTTGCGGCAGTGGATGCCCAAACCAGGGAGACGCTGCAGGAGGAACTGCTGCGAATCTGGGAAAAAACCAAGAAAACCATTATCTTTGTTACCCATGGCATTGACGAAGCGGTATTTTTAGGGGACCGAGTAGCGGTTATGACGGCCAATCCCGGTACGATCAAAGAGGTTGTGGATATTAACCTGCCCCGGCCCCGGGACGGTATCCGTTCTTCAGCCGAATTTGGCTGGATTCGCCATAAGATCTGGCAGTTGCTGCAAAATGATGAGTCTGCCGGAGCAGGCGGGCCGGTTGCCGGGCAAAGTATTGCCGAAGCCATTTCGTCGTCGGCAGCCTTATAAGCGGAGGGAATGGTATGCATTTGACCACAGCTAAGCTGCGCTATGTTTTACTCCGCTGGTCGGGGGTTTTGGCCTTGCTGGCCCTTTGGGAAATCGCGCCCCGTTTGGGCTGGGCCGATGCCCAGTTCCTGCCGGCGCTGTCCACTACGCTGCAGGCTGTAAAGCAACTCGGCCTGAACGGCAGTTTATACAGCCATTTGGTGGTTAGCCTCTGGCGTGTTCTGACCGGCCTGCTGCTGGCGGTGGCGGTGGCAGTACCGCTGGCCTTTATTCTGGAAGGCTGGTTTGCCGGCCTGTCACGGCAGCTTGATCCGCTGTTCCGTTTGCTCAGCCATGTCAATCCTTTTTCCCTGGCACCGGTGTTTATTCTGTTTTTTGGCATTGGGGAAGCGCAAAAGCTGGCCATAATTTCGCTGGTCACAGTGTGGCCGATTTTATTTCATACCATCACAGGCATCCGCGCGGTAGACCCTTTGCTGGTGAAGACCGCCCGTTCCCTGCATGTATCGCGGTTCAGAATGGCCCGGGACGTGTTATTGCCGGCTGCCTTTCCGACCATTATCACGGGACTGCGGGTCGGCACGCAAATGGCGGTGTTTATGCTGGTGGCGGCGGAAATGCTGGGAGCCAGTGCCGGCATGGGCTGGCTGGTGCATAACTCGGCCATGAACTACCAAATTCCCCGGATGTATGCCGGCGGTGGCTTTATTATTTTGTTAGGCATTGGCATCAATCAATTCATTCTGCAATTGGAACGGGACAGCTTTTTTTGGCAAACACCGCCTGCTTTGTTGGACCAGAGGTCTGAACGGCAGATTCCGGCTACCGGGAATACCTATTACCTGCCGATGATAACAGGCGTGCTGATCGGGATTTTGTTTTTTGGCGGCCAGGAAGTAGCCAGGGTCAACAGCCAAGCCGCCGCCTCAGGTTTTACCGCGGAACAGCATAGCCATCATCATACCCAACCGGACGACGGGGCGGCAAACGCTGCGCCGCCGGAAGGGCATAACCACCATATGTCGATGCCGGGCCATGGCGCCGAACAGGAAGGTGGGGATAAGGATGCCGTGAACGACAAGCCTGAAAGTCCGTAAGACGGCTTCCTGTCAGAGGGAAAATCCAATTAGGAGGTGCTGTATGACAGTGATAAGCCACGCAAAAAGGCTGCTAACGGATAAAGCCGCAGTCTGCCTGTTTTTAGTCGCTTGGGAGGCCGGCGCCCGCCTGGGGCTGGTTAACAATATGTTTATTCCGCCGCTATCCGGCATTTTGGCGACCATTTGGGATTTGCTGCTGGCGGGCAGTTTGCTCCCTCACATTGCGATCAGCCTGGAACGGTCGCTGGGCGGTTTTGCGCTGGCTGCGGCTATTGCCATTCCCCTGGGGCTGGTGATGGGTGGCTGGTTTCCTAAGCTGGAGTTGGTCCTGGAGCCGTTATTTGCGCTTGCCGCCCAGGCCAATCCGTTTATTTTGTTCCATGTCATTATCCTGTTTTTAGGTATTGGCGAAGCCACGAAGCTTACCATTATCGCCTGGATTTGCCTTTGGCCGGTACTGTTTAACACCATGAACGGTGTGCGCCAGGTAGAGCCGGCTCTGCTTAAAGCCGCGTTGTCGTTTGGCCTGAAGCGCCGGCAAATTTTTTTCCGGGTTGTGCTGCCGGCGGCGGCACCGGCCATTTTTACCGGCCTAAGGCTTAGTGCCGGCTATTCATTTTTCCTGTTGATTGCGGCGGAAATGATGGGGGCCAGTTCGGGACTGGGCTGGTTCATCCTGTACAGTCAGGAAAACTTTAATATTCATTGGATTTTTGCCGGTGCCGTGGTGATTGCCCTGCTTGGGTTAGCCATTGACACGGTACTGGTCTTTATGGAAAAAAGGCTAATTGTCTGGCGTATTGACTAAGTCAATTCCGGTGCAGGACGCTTGATGGGCAGCATTTTGTGGAGGTGACAGACGGTGGCTTTTCTTGTTGCGGTGGCCAGTGTTGATGGCAGGTATATTAACCGGCACTTTGCCACTACCGATAAGTTCTGGATTTTCAGACTCATGGAAGACCGGTTTTACCTGGATGACGTTCGTGATGTGGACAGACCGGCTTATGCCAACCACAAGGAAATGCTGCTTAATCTGCTGGAAGGCATTGCCGATTGTAATATGGTACTGGCACAGCAGATCGGTCCGGGAGCTGCCGTCATGCTGGGTTACCGGGGTATGGAGACTTATGTGGCCGAAGGAGAAATTGAGGCAGTGCTTAACCGTATTGCCTGGCTACAAAAAAAGAAACTGTATCGTACCAAACGCCGGACAGCGCAGTTTTCCGGCCTGGGACAATACTGGTAGCCGTTAACACAACGCAGGGTATAAATTTATTAAGAGGAGGAGTTCCCATGGGGTTGTTATATGATTTGACGATTGAGGCAGCCCGGCGTTCCCGCAGTTTACAAGAACAGCAGGCCCAATTACCGCCGCAAGAAAATAAAGATAACAGCAAACAGAGCCGTATTGCTGCTGAGAACGGGAGTTGCCGCAAGTCAGACAAAAAGGCAATCCCGGCAAAGATAAATGGATGGGTCAGCTTTGGCAAATAGCTGGCCAATGTGGGCGATGCCAAATCGCTGGTCATTCATCCGGCCAGCACCACGCATCAGCAACTGACTGTGGAAGAGCAGCTATCGAGCGGGGTTATGGAGGATCTGGTCCGCCTGTCCATCGGACTGGAGGATGTTGACGACTTGCTATATTATCTGGAAAAAGCACTGGAAGTCAGCCAGCAATAAGCCGAGGCTGACAGTACGCGCCGGCCACGTGACTTTTCGCAGGCCCGGAAGGTAACTAACGGGAAAGGTGTGGCAGGGATAGCTTGTTTTCCGGTATGGTTTTCAGTATAATTTAATATAATAAAGGGACTGGTTGGTAAATATGCCAAAGGTCAGGTTAATTTTCTTTTGAACGTTAATCTGGCCTTTTCCCCGTAAACGGAGGCATTGACCGGGAGAAACAACACAGCATGGCCGGATTGGAATCCCGGCAGGCGAGGAAGGATGGTCGGCAATGAGTTTCTTGGAGTTGGCTAAAAAACGATATTCTGTACGCAAATATCAGGAAAAAACGGTGGAGGAAGACAAACTGCTGAAAATACTGGAAGCAGGCCGGGTGGCGCCCACCGCCGCCAACAAGCAGCCTCAGCGACTGGTGATCGTCAGAGAAAAGGAGGGCTTGGCAAGGCTGAAAAAAGGAGCCAATGTCTTTGGTGCGCCCCTGGCGATTATTGTCTGCGGCGAAAAACCGGCAGCCTGGGTTAGAAAGTACGATGGGAAAAACACGCTGGATATTGATGCCTCCATAGTTACCACCCAGCTTATGCTGGAGGCAACGGAACTGGGGCTGGGGACCTTATGGGTATGCCATTTTGACCCGGTGGTAATCCACGACGAATTTAAGCTGCCGAAAGATGTGGAGCCGATCAATATTCTGGCCATTGGCTACGCCGACGGCGATGCGGCTTCACCGGACCGACACGCGACGCAGCGCAAGCCATTAGAAGATATTGTGTTTTACGAAAGCTACCGCTAAAACGGATTTTCCTGCAGGATCTGGTCTACATAGACAAAGCAGGCTGAACAGAGAATGAAGGCTAACAGCCATGCCTTATGTAAGGACTGCTGTTAGCTTTTTTTGCATCGTTATTTTACGGTTGCCACCGCGATAGCCTTTGTAAGCCCGGGAGTATTTTCTTGACAAAATCACTCCTGACTTTATAATGATAAGTAAAAAGAGTGTATTGGCTGATCAGAGCTACTGAAGGCTGCGATAATCCTAGTGGGATTGTCCTGGCCTTTTTTTATTTTTACATTCATAGCGGATTAAGGGAGTGGTATGGGTGAGAGCATTGGTAAAACGGGAAACCGGCTATGGCCATTTACAGGTAGTGGATAAACAGGAACCGGAGCCCGGTCCGGGGCAGGTGAAAATCAAAGTGGCCTATGCCGCCATCTGCGGCACTGATTTACATACTTATGAAGGGAAATACAAAGTAGCCGTACCGGTAGCGCTGGGACACGAATTTTCCGGGGAAATCACCGCTCTCGGCGCAGGAGTTGCCGGCTTTCAGGTGGGTGACCGGGTGACGGCGGAAACAACAGCAGTCGCCTGTGGTGAATGCCGGTATTGCCAAACAAAACAGTATAACCTGTGCAGCCGGCGCCAGGGGATTGGTACCCAGGTAGACGGTGCGTTTGCCGAATATCTGGTGATCCGGGCGGCAAGCGTTCATAAGCTGCCGGAAAACGTTAGCTTTTTAGCCGCGTCGATGACCGAAGCAGTGGCTTGCGCTCATCATATTGCCACTAAAGCCGGCGTGCAGCCGGGGGATGTGGCAGTGGTACTGGGACCGGGGCCGATCGGTCTGCTGACGGCGCAAATGGCCCGCCGCCTTGGTGCTCAGGTGATTATCGCCGGTTTGTCGCAAGATAGGGTCAGACTGGAAAAAGCGCGGGAGGTAGGGATAAACCAGGCCGTGGATATTGAGCGGCAGGATCTGCGGCAGCTTGTGGTCGATGCGACGGCGGGTTATGGGGCAGATATCGTGTTTGAGTGTACCGGGGCGCCGCCTTCGGTGGCTATGGGACTGGAGCTTCTGCGCAAGCAGGGAACTTACGTGCAGGCCGGAGTTTTTCCCACAGCCGAGCTGCCGGCCGACTTTGACAAGATCATTCAAAAGGAACTGCGGATTATTGGCAGCCGCAGCCAGAATCCGTTTGACTGGGAACCATCCCTTCAACTAATCAGTGAAGGCGCTGTAAAAACGCAGGAACTGGTTTCCCATCAATTTACGCTCGCTGAATGGGATAAGGCCTATGCGGTGATCAAACAGGGACAAGCTATAAAAGTGGTGCTGGTACCTGGGCGGGAAATGGAGGCATAACCTCTTGACAGTGATTTGCTTCTGCGGTAGAATGAAAAACAATATACATCTACATAACGTTAAATTCTCTTATTTAGAGTGGTCGAGGGACTGGCCCGATGACACCCGGCAACCGGCAGCAATGCAGTGGTGCTAACTCCAGCAGGAATGATTTCCTGGAAGATGAGGGAAGGGTATTTTATAACAGTAAAACCCCTTTCTGCGGAGAGGGGTTTTTATTATGCCGGAAGGGATAATAAAAATAATTTACGATTTTAGTTTAAATGGGGGATATTATGAAACTGAGTACAAAAATAGTTCATTGCGGCGTGGGGGCCGACCCGCGCACCGGTGCGATCAGCACACCAATTTATCAAAATGCCACCTTTCGCCATCCGGCGTTAGGAGAAAGCACCGGCTATGATTATTCCCGTTCCCAGAATCCAACCAGGGAAGCGGTTGAGAAGGCTATTACCGACCTGGAAGGCGGTGCTGCCGGCTATGTCTTTGCATCAGGCATGGCCGCTGTGACGGCGGTATTGTTGTTATATAAGCCGGGCAGTCATTTTATCGTTACCGAAGATTGTTATGGCGGTACCTATCGCGTGTTGGACCAGATTTTCGCCAATCTGGGTTTTACGGTGAGCTTTATTGACAGCAGCAATCTGACAGAAGTCCAGGAGTCAATTCAAAAAAATACGGCGGCCATTTTAATTGAAACGCCGACCAATCCGCTGATGAAAATTGCCGATATCAAAGCGATTGCCTGTATGGCGGCGCAGCGTGATATTCATACGATTGTGGATAATACTTTCTTATCCCCCTATTTCCAACAGCCCTTACTTCTGGGGGCGGACATTGTCATCCACAGTGGGACAAAATATTTGTCAGGCCATAATGATACCGTTTGTGGTGCCGTCGTTGCCCGCACTGCGGAGCTGGGGGAACGGATACGGTTCATCCAGAACTCAACCGGCAGCATTCTGGGACCGCAGGATAGCTGGCTGCTGCTGCGGGGCATTAAAACGCTGGCTTTACGTATGGAAAAACACAGTGCCAATGCGCTTACCATTGCCAAATGGCTGCAAACTCAGCCGCAAGTCAAACAAGTCTATTATCCCGGCCTGGAAGATCATCCGGGTAAAGCTATTCAGGATGCCCAGGCCTCCGGTTATGGTGGCATGCTTTCTTTTGATGTGGCCTGTCCTTCGCTGGTTCCACAGGTGCTGTCCCGGGTCAGGCTGATTCAGTTCGCCGAAAGTCTGGGCGGCGTGGAATCTTTGATTACCTTCCCGGCTGTTCAGACACACGCTGATGTGCCGCCCGAGGTTCGGGACCGGCTGGGGGTTTCGGACTGCCTTTTGCGGTTTTCCGTAGGGATTGAGGATGTGGAAGATCTAATTGAGGATTTGCGGCAGGCGTTGCATAATAAAGGGTAACGGCCGGAAGAAATGGAGAAAACTAGTGCTCCATCAACTTTGAAAGTGCAAATTAAATTTGCGGAGATTTTTTCGACTGGCAAGGAAGTAAAACCGCAGGAATAGCAGTCCCTACTGCAAGATTTTGCCGACGCAGCCGGGCGGAAAAAGATCCGTCAGGATGCGCAGTGTGAATTAATCAGCGGTTACCTAATGGCAAAAAAATCTTGACATCGCCTGTCATTGGTACTATCATGTAAGTAACAAGTTGGTTTGAATGGTAGGCTGATCAGAAAAACTGAAGGCCAAAGGAGATGCTTGCTGCAGCTTCTTTGGCCTTTTTTGTTTATGTGGCGTTTCCTGACCATACCGACAGCGGCTTATACGCCGGATCAAACTAAAAATTTGGTATGGGCCGTATTTGTCCGTGCATAACTATAACTTGGGTTTGATACATTATCATGTAAATTTAAAATATAAACGGGGGTATTTACTATGTCACGTATTGTAAAGAATTTAACCGAATTAATCGGTAACACTCCGCTGTTGGAATTTGACAACTACCGTAAGGCCAGAGGGTATGAGGCAGCTGTTATTGCCAAGTTGGAATATTTTAATCCCTTGGGCAGCGTGAAAGACCGGATCGGCTATGCCATGATCGCCGATGCGGAAGAAAAAGGCCTGCTTGACAAAGATACTTTAATTGTTGAACCTACCAGCGGCAATACCGGTGTAGGGCTGGCTTTTGTCGCAGCGGCTAAGGGCTACAAATTGGTGCTGACCATGCCGGAAACTATGAGTATTGAAAGAAGAAAGCTGCTTAAAGCGCTAGGTGCCGAACTTGTTTTAACGCCGGGCGCGGAAGGTATGAAGGGGGCTATTAAAAAGGCCGAAGAAATTGTGGCGGAAAACCCGAAGGCCTTTATTCCCCAGCAGTTTAAAAATCCGGCTAATCCGGCTATTCACCGCAAGACCACGGCTGAAGAAATTTGGCGCGATACCGACGGCAAGGTTGATATTTTTGTCGGCGGTGTAGGTACGGGCGGCACCATTACCGGTGTTGGCGAAGTATTGAAGCAAAAAAATCCTAACGTTAAAATTGTAGCGGTTGAACCGAAGGATTCGCCTGTTTTGTCGGGCGGTAAACCGGGACCCCATAAAATTCAGGGTATCGGCGCCGGGTTCGTGCCGGACGTGTTTAATAAAGACGTCATTGATGAAATTATTCCGGTAAGCAATGAGGATGCTTTTGCTACTGGCCGGGAACTGGCCAGAACCGAAGGCCTGCTGGTCGGTATTTCCAGTGGTGCGGCAGCTTATGCGGCAACTCAACTGGCTTTACGTCCGGAAAATAAAGGTAAAACCATTGTGGTGCTCTTGCCGGATACCGGTGAACGGTATCTGTCGACAAGTTTATTTGAAGAATAATAGTAGGCTCGGCTGATCGGACATAACGAAGGCTGGAGTTTGCACTACGACGGCGCAAACTCCAGCCTTATTTCTATACCGGTGGCCGGCTCTCGCAAGAGGTTCTGCTTTTCCCTCTTATTTTAAGAACGGCTACCGGGAATGGCATGATTCAAACTTACCGGACATATACTACCTGTAAGCAGCTTAGCGTGCGCTGAGACAGAAAACTGGTCTGCTTGCTTGGCGGTAAATAGTTATTGACACTGTTATTACCCTATGATACTATTTCATATAAGTTGATAAAGTAGCTCTTATCCAGAGAGGTCGAGGGACTGGCCCGAAGAAACCCGGCAACCGGCAGCAATGCAGTGGTGCTAATTCCAGCAGGATAATTAATCCTGGCGATGAGAGGAAAGTATGACCCCAAACCCTTTCCTTGGAAAGGGTTTTCTTAGTTTCAACCCGGCCGATACAAACTGCTTATAGAGGTGTGAGCATGGCAAATACAAAAAAGAACGCAAGTGCGGTGCAGCAAGAAGTTGTGCCCCAGTCGGTTATGGACCAAATTGAAAAGGTTATTAATAGCACATTGCACGGTTCAGTTACCTTAATCGTCCAGGACTCCCGTATTATCCAGATTGAGCGGGTCGAGAAAATTAGATTATGCTGATACGATAAAGGCAATGGAAAAGATATAGTTAGCAGCGGGGGGAGGCGGCGAGGATTTATGCCTGCAAAAAAGGAAGCAGTTTCACAGGAGGCGGCCAATCAGGCTAAATCGCAGGCTTTGCGCAAACGGATCGCAGAGGCTGTGGACGGACTGAAATTTGGCCAGGTGGTCATTGTGATCAAGGACGGCAAGGTCACCCAGCTTGACCGGACCGAAAAACAGCGGTTTACCGGTGTTGAAGGGATTTATGGTGACGGAATATAACGATAAACCGATAAAATATTACAGGCGGCGGGGACTGGCCGAGGCCGGGCAAAGACTGGTAAAAAAAGGCTTGACTTGCTGAGGGCTTCATGGTATTTTATAACAAAAGAAGATAGTGAATAAGCTGATCAGAAAGACTGAAGGCTAAGGAAACACCTCGAGTGCTTTCCTTGGCTTTTTTATTATCACAACAATATAGCGAATAGAGAGGGGTACATATTATGGCATTACCGGAAAACTTGAAATTTGACTCAGTGGCTGTCCACGGCGGACAAGAACCCGACCCAACCACAGGTTCCCGCGCGGTTCCGATTTATCAAACCACATCCTATAATTTTCGCGATAGCGAACATGGCGCCAATCTATTCGGTCTAAAGGAAGCGGGCAATATTTATACCCGTATCATGAATCCCACCACCGACGTATTTGAAAAACGGGTAGCGGCCTTGGAAGGCGGTGTTGGCGCTCTGGCCTTTGCTTCCGGCCATGCTGCTATCAGCGCGGCTATTTTCAACATTGCCCAGGCCGGTGATGAAATTATCAGCTCATCAACGCTGTACGGCGGTACCTACAATATGTTTACCTACACTCTGCCTCGTTTGGGTATTAACGTGATCTTAGTCGATCCCAGCGATCCGGAAAATTTCCGTAAAGCCATAACGCCGAAAACCAAGGCCATTTATGGTGAAACCATCGGCAACCCTAAAATTGACGTGTTTAATTTTAAAGCCGTAGCGGCTATTGCCCATGAAAATGGTATCCCCTTGATTATTGACAGTACCTTTGCCACGCCTTACCTGTCACGGCCGATTGAATTCGGTGCCGATATTGTTATTCACTCGGCTACCAAGTTTATCGGCGGTCATGGCAGTTCGATGGGCGGTATCGTAATTGACGGCGGTAAGTTCAACTGGGGCAACGGCAAGTTCCCGCTGCTCAGCGATGCCGATCCCAGTTATCACGGCCTGAGCTATACCGAGGCGTTAGGCGAAGCGGCATTCATTACCCGCCTGCGCATTCAGGTGTTGCGCGATTTAGGCGCTGCCCTAAGCCCGTTCAACAGCTTCCTATTCCTGCAGGGTCTGGAAACGCTGCATCTCAGAATGGAACGGCATAGCCAGAATGCTCTGGCAGTAGCTGAATTCCTGGAAAGTCATGAGCAGGTATCGTGGGTAAGCTATCCGGGCCTTGCCAGCCATCCGGATCATGAACTGGCCAAGGAGTACCTGGCGAAAGGGGCCGGTGCTATCTTAACCTTTGGCATTAAGGGCGGCCTGGAAGCGGGTAAGAAGTTCATTGACTCGCTCAAGCTTTTCTCTATTCTGGCCAATGTGGGCGATGCCAAGTCGCTGGTTATCCACCCGGCCAGCACTACCCATTCGCAGCTGACTTCGGAACAGCGGGCAGCGGCCGGCGCACCGGACGACATGATACGTCTCTCGGTTGGTATTGAAGATGCAGCGGATATTATTGCCGATCTGGAACAGGCCCTGCAAGCAGCTAAATAGCATTGTTTCTTGGTTTTTCATTGACAAAAAGAGAACATTTCGCTAGAATTTAGAATATAAATTTTGGCAAAGGAGCCATTTCTCTAAGGGGAGAAGTGGCTCTATTTTTTTGAGGAGGCGGCGACGATGCGGTGGTTTAGCAGCAAGGGGTTACAGCAATTAGCCGAACAGACGAGTCAATATGCAGCCGGGAATATAGCAGGCGAGTTAAAGCCGGAGGAGTATCCGAAGGAGCTGCAGCCACTGGCTGGGCATATTCAGGCCATGGCGGAGATGATCCGCAGCTTTACTCAGGAGTCGCAGGTGGCGTCCAGCCAGGTGATGGCCGCCGTAAAACAGGTTAACAAGGCCATTGTCAATGCCGATACGCTGGGCGGTAAGATTCATCAGGAGACTGCCGGCACGCAGAAGCTGGCCGCCAGTCTCCTGAACGGAGCCTCCCAGGCCAAACAGGAAATCGAACAGGTGGTCCAGACGGCGCAAACCATTACGCAGGTGGCCGGCGGTATTCATCAGGACAGCATTAAAACCAGGCATACCGCCGAGCAAGGCTGCCAGGCAGTGCTGGAGGCATCGGACGCGATGACAGCCATTCAGCAGTCCTCGACCAGAATTGAAGCCTGTATCCAGAATCTAACCAAAATGGCGCGGGAAATTGACAGTTTTCTGGGCGCCATTCAGGGAATATCCACGCAAACTAATCTCTTGTCCCTGAACGCCGCCATTGAGGCGGCCCGGGCCGGCGAGCACGGCCGGGGCTTCGCTGTGGTGGCCCAGGAAATACAGAAGCTGTCCGAAGCCAGTGCCACAGCCGCTTCATCGGCCAATGGCCTGTTGGCCCAAATTGACGAAGGCGTGGCTGCTGCCGCTGCCGCTGTCGAGGAAGGGGCTAAGTCGGTGGAAAACGGCGTCAAGGCGATGCAGGAAGCTGACGGCAGTCTGAAGGAAATCCTGGCGGCCAGCTCCCAAATTGAAGATCAACTGTCGGAAGCCAGCGCGGCCCGGCAATCACAGTTGGCCGCAACCACCGGCGCCTCGGATACGTTGAATGACATGGCCCAGATGTGCGAACAGGCGGCGCTCCATATTGATGAAGTGGTCGGTTCTATTGCCGATCAGGAGCGCCATCTGGCGGAAACACGCAACATGGGTAATTTGCTGGCCAAGGTCGCCAAGTCGTTGGTGGATACAACCCAGAAGATCACTTTGGTAACTATCAGCCCGGAGATGCAAAACCAGATTCAGCGTTTAAAGGAGCAGCTGACTGCCCTTGCCCGGGAACAGTCGCTGCTCAGTCTGGAGCCGGCCGTACATAAAACGGTGTTGTCCGGCTTTTTACAAACCCATGCTAACCTGGAAGCCATTTGGAGCAACAATCTGGAGGGCGAGTTTATTGTTTCCCTGCCACCGGCCGGCATTGCCAATGCCGGATCGCGGGAATGGTTCCAGGAAGCGGCGGAGGGAAAAATCTATGTGTCGGCTGCCTATGTGTCGGCCATATCCCACAAGCCCTGCGTCACCATCGCCGTGCCGATCAGCGGCGCCGGTGGCCGTATCGGTGTGCTGGGGGCCGATGTAAGTGTAGCCTGATTTTTCAGCGAGAGCAGAGGTAGCCGCGCGAAAACGCGTCCTAATACCTCTGTTTTTATTTGAATCAAAAGGTCAAAAGGTCAAATATTTTCCTTGTATAGTTGGGAATTTTTTGCTACATTATAAATGTAACATATATATATAAACAGAGGTTACACGAGGGGGTATCTGTCATGAATCAGGAAAAATATACGCAGAAGGCGATGGCTGTTCTGTCGGCCGCGCAGCAGATCTGCGCCCGGTATTATCACCAGGAAATGACGACAAGACATGTATTGCTGGCCTTGCTTAAAGAAGATGACGGCATGACCGCGCACCTCCTTAAGGAAGCGCAGGTGGACACAAAGCTTTTTCAAAAACAGGCGGAAGCCTTGCTTAAACAACAGCCTGCCGTTCGCGGCCAGGAAAGCGGGCTCAGGATGAATACAGCCATGCTCCGCGTACTGGCTTTGGCTGAGGAGATCGCGGCCCATATGCAGGATGAATATATTAGCACCGAACATATGCTGATGGCGCTGGCCGATGACGGCGACAGCGATGTGGTGGATTTGTGCCGGAAGTTCGGCCTGCACCGCAGCCGTTTGCAGCAGTTGGTCAGTGCTTACCGTCAGGGCCGGCGCATTACCGGTGATAATCCGGACGAGGCGTTCAAGGCGCTGGAGAAATACGGCCGGGATTTGACGGCGCTGGCGCGGGAAGGAAAACTGGACCCGGTGATCGGCCGCGACGAGCAGATCCGGCGGGTGGTGGAAATTCTCTCGCGGCGCACCAAAAATAACCCGGTGCTTATCGGGGAGCCCGGTGTCGGCAAAACAGCCATTGTGGAGGGGCTGGCCCGGCGGATTGTGGCCGGCGATGTGCCGGAAAGCTTAAAGGACAAAATCCTGTACTCGCTGGATTTAAGCTCCCTGGTGGCCGGTGCGAAATTTCGCGGTGAATTTGAGGAACGTCTGAAGAATGTGCTGGATGAAATTTTACAGGCCGAGGGCCGTATCGTCCTGTTTATTGATGAACTGCACACCGTGGTGGGAGCCGGCGCCGCCGAAGGCGCCATGGATGCCGGCAATATTTTAAAACCCATGCTGGCCAGAGGGGAACTGCGCTGTATCGGGGCTACGACACTGAATGAATACCGCGCCCATATCGAAAAGGATACGGCCCTGGAACGGCGCTTCCAGCCGGTCATGGTCGGCGAACCTTCGGTGGAAGATACCATCTCCATTTTGCGGGGCTTAAAGGAACGCTATGAGGTCCACCACGGGGTGAAGATCAAGGACGCGGCCCTGATTGCGGCGGCGACGCTGTCGGACCGTTATATTGCCGACCGGTTTTTGCCCGATAAGGCCATTGACCTGGTTGACGAAGCGGCGGCCAAGCTGCGCACCGAAATTGATTCCATGCCGGCCGAACTGGACGAAGTATCCCGCCGGGTGCTGCAACTGGAGATTGAGGAACAGGCCCTGCGCAAGGAGACGGAAGCAGCGGCTCACAGCCGGCTGGCCGGTATCGAGGCGGAGCTGCGAGAACTGCGGGCTCAGGCCGACAGCCTGCGCGGCCAGTGGGATGTGGAAAAGCAGGGCATTGTCAAGCTGCGGGAACTGAAAAAGCAAATGGAAGCCGTGCGGACAGAAATGGAAAATGCCGAACGGGCCTATGATTTGAACCGGCTGGCCGAGCTGAAATACGGCCGGTTGCCGGCGCTGGAAAAGGAGTTGCAGCAGGAAGAAGCTGCGCTGGCGCAGAAACGGACCCAGCAGGTGTTGCTCAAAGAAGAAGTGGACGAAGACGATATCGCTAAAATCGTCAGCCGCTGGACCGGCATTCCGGTCAGCCGCATGCTGGCCGGCGAACGGGAGAAACTGGCCGGTCTGGAAACCATTCTCCATCAGCGGGTAGTCGGCCAGGATCAGGCGGTGCAAGCTGTCAGCGAGGCCATTATCCGGGCCCGGGCCGGCATCAAGGACCCCAACCGTCCGATTGGTTCTTTCATCTTCCTGGGACCGACCGGCGTTGGGAAAACCGAGCTGGCCAAGACGCTGGCCGAGGTGCTGTTCGATGACGAACGCAGTTTAATCCGGATTGACATGAGCGAGTATATGGAAAAACATGCCGTGGCCCGTCTGATCGGCGCACCGCCCGGCTATGTCGGCTACGACGAGGGCGGCCAGTTGACCGAGGCAGTACGGCGGCGTCCCTACAGTGTGCTGCTGCTCGATGAAATCGAAAAGGCCCATCCTGATGTCTTTAACGTGTTGCTGCAAATCCTGGACGACGGCCGCTTGACCGACAGCAAGGGACGGACGGTCGACTTTAAGAATACCATCATTATTATGACCTCCAACCTGGGGTCGGCGGAAATCCTGAAAAAAGAAGGCGCCGCTGCGCAGGAAGCCGTCTTTACCATTCTGAAAAGCTATTTCCGGCCCGAATTTTTAAACCGCATTGACGACATCATCGTCTTTAAGGCGTTAACGCCGAAGGAAGTCCGGTCCATTGCCGGCCTGCTGCTGCAGAATCTAAAGCAGCGGCTGCAAAAACAACTTAACCTTACCCTGGAGTGGGACGAAGACGTTGAAGCGCTGCTTGCCCGGGAAGGCTACGACCCGGCCTTCGGTGCCCGACCCTTGAAACGGCTGATCAGCCGTACAGTAGAAACTGAACTGGGCAAGAAAATCGTCACCGGCCAGATTCCCGAAGAAGGAACGGTGCAACTGTCGGTGGTTGACGGGAAGCTGACAGTTGAGGGCAGGTAATAGCCGGTTTTAGCTGTAAGATTAACAATAATAATAGATAAAAACGACTTATTTTTTCAAAAACTTTTTTGAAAATAAGTCGTTTTTTTGTTGTATATGATAAATGTTCTGTAGATTAAGGTTGGATATTGTGAAACAATGAATACTTTTGTAAAAATGTGGTGTTTTATGTCGGACGAAAATGGTCGTAAATTAAAAGGAATTTGGAATCTAATGGTAAATATAGAAATCTTGGAATTTTATTTGAAAAAATGTAAAAATGGAAATTTTTTTGAGGTGGATGAATGAAGCGACATAGTAAGATAGGGCTGCTGTTGCTTTCTCTTTTTCTGATGCATCAGGCTGGTTTTGCTCAGCCTAGCGATGATGAGTTAAGGCGGCAGGAAGAGTTTTTGCAAAAACAGGAACACTCTATTGCGGCAAAAGAGTCAATCGAAGAACAGCGTAAACGGACTCAAGCGCCGATGGAAAGGCTAAGAAAAGAAAGCTCGGGGTTGAAAAAGATTGATTTGCCGCAAGAATCGCCCAGCTTTTATATTAGAACCATTCAATTGAGAGGCGCTTATGCGGATAAATTCCTCTGGGTTCAAAAATATTTGCAGCAGTACCAAAATCAGAAAATTGGTATTCAGGGAATTAACTTGGTGACAAAACAAATTAATGAGGCACTTGTCGATAAAGGCTATGTTACTACCCGGGTCTATGTGAAGGAACAGGATATCTCTACAGGAACCTTATTTGTTGACCTTGCCGCCGGGACGCTTGGCGAAATCCGTTTTTCCGATCCTGCAGTGCCGGGAACCTGGAAAAACGCTTTCTCCGCCCGTCCCGGTGATTTATTGAATATCCGTGATTTGGAACAGGGCTTGGAACAAATGAAAAGAGTACCCTCTCAGGACGTGGCTATTAAGATTGAACCGGCAGCTATTGCCGGACAGAGTAACATTGTTCTGACTGTGACCCGGAAGAAGCCCTGGAAGCTCATTACCTCCCTTGACGACTCCGGCACGGAAAGCACCGGTAAGCTGCAAGGGACGGCATCGCTGGAACTGGATAACCTGTTTGCGGTCAATGATATCATCAATATTTCCGTAAATCAGGATGCTGTCAGGGACGGTGAAATCAAGGGGACAAGAGCCAGCAGCTTTTATTATTCCATACCCTCCGGTAAGGACACGTTAACGTTCAGCGGGAGCCGCTATTCTTATCACCAAACAGTGCGTACGGCAGTAGTCCCTTTTTTGCAGTCAGGAGAAACGGGAAATTTGCAGTTTACGGTGACGCATCTGTTAAGTCGTGACCAGACCAGAAAAACCAATATGGAAGTTGGCCTGATCAAAAAAAGCAGACGAAGTTTTATTGATGATACGGAGGTTACGGTGCAGCGGCAGGATACGACAGCACTGCGTTTGGGGCTCACCCAACGGCAATATGTCGGCAACACGGTGCTGGATGCGGCTGTGCGGTATCAAAAAGGAATTCCCTGTCTCGGGGCGAGAGATGGTGTGACCGATCATGTGCCCGGTCAAGCGTCAACCCGCTATCAAATGCTGTTAGCTGATTTTGCTATGGACAGTCCGCTGCAAATCGGTCATCTGAAAAGCTCGTATAATTTACATATCCGGGGCCAAAGAACAGATGATTTGACGTATGGTTCGGAATTTTTCAGCATTGGCGGACGATATACGGTTAGAGGTTTTGATGGGGAGCAGACCTTGTCGGCAGAGAATGGACTGACTGTGCAAAATGAGATCAGACTGCCGGTGAACAAAAACAATCAGCTCTATTTGGCCATTGATTATGGAAAGATACAGGGACCTTCGGCGGAAGCTGCCTTGGGCAAGGAACTCTGGGGCAGTGCGGTCGGTATCAGAGGCAACCTGAAAAAAATTCAATATGATGCCTTTATCGGCTGGCCTCTGAAAAAGCCCGATGGTTTCCAAACATCCAAGCAGGCCTGCGGCTTTCAGATATTAATGGAGCTATAAAGAGGTGGAAAGATGAAGAAAAAAGTACGACTGACGATAAGGAAGATAACTTCTGTTTTTATATTAATTAGTTTTATGGTCCAGCCGTTGGCTGCTTTTGCCGATACTACGGCGGACCCTTCGGCTGATGCCGCGCATAAGCCGACCGTCAATGAAGTAAAACAGGTGACAGTGGTAGACATTGCCGCCCCGAACGCCAATGGTCTGTCCCACAACTTATACACCGACTTCAATGTAAATGCCAAGGGCCTTGTGCTAAATAATGCCTTACAGTCAACGAATTCTGTGCTTGCCGGCACTATACAGGCTAACGCCAACTTACAGGGGACGGCCGCCGGTATCATATTAAATGAAGTGACCGGTTCCAACCGTACCAATTTAAACGGCAGTCTGGAAGTGGCAGGGGCACAGGCCGCTGTGATTATTGCCAATCCCAATGGTATTACCGGAGATGGCTTCGGTTTTATCAATACCAGCCGGGTCAGCCTGGTAACAGGAACGCCGAATATCGATGATAACGGCAATCTGGCCTCGTTTAATGTAAACCGCGGCGATGTGACCGTCCAGGGACAAGGCTTGAGTGAAGATAGACCGGCTACTAAATTGGATATTTTGACCAGGGCGTCTAAAATCAACGCCGGAGTATGGGCCGATGAAATCCATGTTGTAACCGGTACGAATAAGATAAATTATTCTGATCTGACAACTTCGGAGCTTAGTGCGGCTCCGCTTTCGGATACGCCAAGCGTGGCCCTTGATGTAGGGGCGGTTGGTGGCATGTATGCCGGAAAAATCATGTTGATCGGTACCGAAAAAGGTCTGGGCGTTTCGGTTAACGGTGAGATTTCCGCCGATAAGGAGCTTTCTTTAACCAATGAAGGAAAAATAACAATCAACGGAAATGTTAATTCCAAGGAAGACGTGACAATCAGTTCGAAAGATTCTGTTGCAAATAATGGGCAAATTATATCAAATAAAAATATTGCTATTTCAGCCGATCAGATTACGAGCAGCGGCTTCATCAGTGCCGGCGACGAGGACGATGATGAAGATGAGGACGGAAACAGCGGTGCGGTCAGTATTGTTCCTGCCGACGCAACCTTGTTGGCTGCCGGTAATATTGATGTAAGCGGGGCCATCAATGCCAGCCGGAACATTGTTATGACCGGCAAAAAAGTAGCCTATGATCCTAACCGGATGATTGCTCAGAATACGACAGTACATCAATCCGATCCCGATCCGGTGAATCCGGAGCCGGAAAACCCGGACCCGGGACATACCGACCCTAAGCCGCCGGAGGAACAGCCGGTAAGTGAAGTCATACCTAATACCATTCAACCTAAGCTGCCTGACCTGCCTGACCTGCCGGTAATTAACCCGGCGCAGCCGGGAACGGCGGCCACACAGGCCGTGGCCAAGGAAGAAGGGCTGACACTTACTGCGGATATGGCAGCGCCTAATGTGTATAAACCAATAATCGATAAAACGGCCAGCGGGATTGATCTGGTTCAGATTGCCACGCCATCTGCCAGTGGCGTGTCCCGCAATCTATATACCGACTTTAATGTTAAAGCCTCCGGGCTGATCTTAAACAATGCGACACAATATGCTTATACTCAACTGGGCGGCTATATCGATTATAACAGCCGCCTGGCCGGAACTGGCGCCAGAGTCATTTTAAATGAAGTCACCGGCAATCGGTCCAGCAGCTTGAATGGTTTTATTGAAGTAGCCGGCAACCGGGCCAGCATCGTCGTCGCCAATCCCAACGGTATGGTGATTAACGGTCTTGGCTATATCAATACGGCGAATGCCACACTGTCCACCGGATTGATCAGTACCTGGCAGAATGGCAATGTGGAATTTTATCCGGTTGCCAACGGCAGCATCTGGATTCAGGGTGACGGTCTTAATGCGGCAGCTACGGACCAGCTTACGGTCATTACCAATGCCTTTGCCAATACAGCCTCAGAACTGTGGGCTAATCATTTGAGCTTAAGCGCCAACGGTGATATAACCAATAGCGGCAAAATGATCATGTCAGGCAATACGGCCATAACAGGAAACCGCCTGGCCAATACCGCTCAAGGCGTTATTGATTCTGCCGGTACGCTCGATGTGCAGCTTAAGGAAGACCTGGAAAACAACCGGGCGACGCTGAGCAGTGGAAAAACAGCGACCATCGCAGCTAAATCCCTGAGCAATACGGACAGTTCCGTGCTGCACAGCGGCGGCGATCTTCACCTTACGCTTGACGGTAATCTGTCAAACAAAGGCTCACAGGTTACAACTGGCGGACAAGCTGTTATTGCGGCGGACAGCCTTAGCAATGACGCCGGTGCCGCTATCGCAGCAGGCAAAGAGCTTACGTTGGAAGCAGCCGGCGACGTCCTAAATCAGGCTTCTGCTATGCAAAGCGGCGGCAGCCTTGCTATGCACGCTAAGGGTTTTAGCAATCAGGACAAGGCTGCCCTTTTCAGTGGTGGTGATCTTACCGTTGCTGTAAAAAATGACATCGAAAACCACACATCGACTATTTCGGCGGGTGGTAAGGCGCAGCTTGCAGGCAATTCCCTGCAGAATACCGGCAATGCCTTGCTTTATGCCGGCGGTAATATGGGCATAACCGTGGACCGGGCCATCCAGAATGACAAGTCCACAGTGAAAAGTGATGGGAGCAGTACGCTGCAGGCGAAAACCCTGTCCAACCAAAACGGAGCCTACCTGTCGGCTAAAGGCAATCTGGAAGTCACCGCAACAGATAGTGTTGTTAATCAGGGATCGCTTGTGAACGGCCTGGCCGATGCAAAGGTCACAACCGGAACTTTTAGCAACCAGGATGGGGCGGTACTTCAAGCTAAGAGGAATATTACGCTGCAGAACAACGGCGAATTTACCAATCAGGCGGCTGCTGTTAAAGCCGACGGTGATTTGACCATCAGGGCAGCAGACATTGCCAATCAGGATCACGCTTTACTCCATAGCGGGGGAAAGCTGGCTCTGACGGCAGAAAAAAATGTAACCAATCAAACCTCGGTGCTGGAAAGTGGCGACGCACTAACGGCAGCTATGCAAAATCTTACTGTTAGCGACAAGTCGGTGGTAACCAGTGGCAAAAACCTGCAATGGCAGGCGGCAGCCGATATTGCTAACGCTAACTCGACCGTGAAGAGTGGCGGGACGGTTCAGATAACCGGCCAAAATTTGAGCAATGATACAGTGTATTTCAAGAGTAACGGCAATGTAACTATCAACATGTCGGAGAAACTGAGCAATAAGTATACGACAATTGCCGTGGATGGCAATGCCAGTCTGAAGGCCCGTAATATGGCCAATCAGGCGGGTTCTGCCATCTTTACGGACAAAAACCTTACAGTGGACGCAGCGGAAACCATTGATAATCAAAACTCCGTCCTGGCGGCAGGCGGTTCCGCCCGGCTTAGTGCCGCCGATCTCAACAATACCGACAATGCCATGCTGTACAGCTCGAATGATTTGGAGATTAACGCGCAGAACAACGTACTAAACCAATCTTCCAGTATCCAGAGTCAGAAGGATATCCGTATTAAGGCCCAAAAACTGGTCAACGAGAAAGCTGTTTTTAATACCGGCTGGGATGTAAAGAATCAAAACATAGCCTATGCCATCACACCTTTCGCCGGGAACTATAGTGCGACCAGAAATTTTGTTAGAGAAATTAAAACAGGCACGATTCAACAGGAAACAGCCACAGCCCAAATTGCCGCTGATCATGATATTACGATTGATGCCGCCGTAGTCAATCACTACAGCACCATCGCCGCCGGCAATGACTTGACCATAACAGGGCCGAGCGTGGAAAACTATGGGTATCAGGGGACGATTATCACTACGGACAAAGGGAATGACAATCATTTCTGGAAATATATGCATCATGGGAAATGGCATTTGCATTGTCATTGGGTTTACGGAACTACGGTCATCCCATACTCCAATCAGACGGTGGTGGATACCGATACGGCCAGGTTAGGTATATTGAGCGGGGTAAATAAGGTAACCATTATTGCCGATGCTGCTAGCATCGACAATAAAACCTTTGATGCGGGGAAAAATGTGATCGAAAGGGAAGCTAAAAAAGCTGCCGAGCCAAACGTGCTGAGTCAATTGACCAATAAAGAAAAAGGAAAAGCAACCACGCAGGTTAAACCCCAGGTTGCCGAAACAGGCACGGAGCCCAGCATCGGGAGTCTGGCGATCAATACACAAATTTTCTCTATTCATACGGAACCCTCGGCAAAATACCTGATCGAGACAAATGAAAAATTTGCCAACTATCATAACTTCCTGTCCAGTGACTATCTGCTGGAACGGATTAAAACCAATCCGGAAAAAGTCATGAAGCGTTTAGGCGACGGCTACTATGAGCAGCAACTGGTCACTGAGCAAATCACGGAGATGACCGGCAGAAAACTGCTGACTAATTACGGTTCGGAACTGGAGCAATATAAGACGCTTATGGAAAACGCCGCTACCTTTGCCGCACAGTACAACCTGTCGGTGGGCGTGGCGCTGACCAAAGAACAAATGGCCCTGCTTACCAGCGATATGGTATGGCTGGTGGAGGAAGAAATCAACGGGGAAAAGGTTCTCGTACCCGAAGTCTATCTGGCAGGACTTAAAGAAGGGGATCTCACCCCTGGCGGAGCCATTATCACCGGTAACGATGTGGAACTGATTGCCAAGGATGATCTGAAAAATGTGGGAACCATCAAAGCGGATAAAAATCTGACTGTCAATGCGAAAAACATCACCAATGAAAATGGCACGATAACGGCAGACGATATGAGCCTGACCGCTAAACAAGCCATTACCAATAGTAGCGGAACCATCAGCGGCGGTGATGTTTCCCTGCAGGCCGATACCATCGTCAATCAGACCAATACCCAGACCGATACCTATCGGGAACTGGAACAAACAAAGCTTCTCGATACGGCAAGCATAACGGCCGCAAATAATCTGACCTTGCGGGCAGAGGATTCTATTACCAACCGGGGCGCCCAGCTTGGCGCCGGTAAAGAGCTGATTTTGACCGCCAAAAAGGATATTGATATCGAAAGCGTGTCACGGGAAAAACACGTGGCTGTCAGCTATGCCAAGTCCAGCGCAGAGGAAAACGATGTGACTCATATAGGCAGCAGCCTGGGCGGGACCAACGTGACGATCTCCGGGCAGAATATCAACATCAAAGGCTCCGGTGTCGCGGCAAGCGATACCATCCAACTGACTGCCACCCATGACGTCAACATTACGGCAGAAAAAGACCTGGCCCAGACCGACGCTTCGGTCGGCCAGCGGGGCGGCTACTACTTCAACCGTCAGCAAAATACCGATGAAACAGTAGCTGGCAGCAGTATCGCCGCCGGTAAGGGAATTAACGTGGACGGTCAAAATATTGCGGTCAAGGGTTCCGGTATCAGCAGCGAAACAGGCAAAATCAACCTCACTGCCGATCAGAACGTGACCATCACCAACGAAACTGAACGCCACGAAAGCCTGCATGAGGAACACCGGGAAAAAACAGGCTTCCTATCCTCCACCAAAACCGACATCTATGATTACCAAAGTCAGGATAAGGTCAAAGGCAGCAGCCTGTCCGGCCATGAACTGGCGGTAACCGCCAATCAGAATGTGACCGTACAAGGCTCCAGCGCCGTGGCGGACCAGGATGTCACACTGAAGGCGACTACAGGAAACATTAATATCGAAGCAGCAGCAGAAACCAGCCGGAGCGATTATGAAAAATCGGTCAAAAAATCAGGCTTATTCGCCGGTGGCGGTATAGGATTTACCATCGGCAAGCAAAGCCAGAAAAGCACCAACGAACTGGACAGTGTCAGCCAGGCGGGCAGTGTGGTCGGCTCGACCGGCGGCAACGTAACGCTGGAGGCCGGTAAAGACGTAGCCGTCACGGCTTCGGATATCATCAGCGGCCAGGATACGACGATAACCGGCCAGAATGTAACCATTCAGGCGGCGGACAACACCGACAAAGAACATGACACCTATCAATTTAAGCAAAGCGGCCTGAGTGTATCCCTGGGCGGCCGGGCCATAGACAATATCCAGGCAGTCTACCAGCCGGCTAAACGGGCCACGGAAGTGGAAGACGGTCGCCTGAAAGCGCTCTACGACTACAAAGCCGTCAAAGCAGTAGATAACCTTAGCAAAGGGAAAAACGCCGACGGCAGTGATCCCAAGGGCGGCGGACTGTCGGTCAGCGTCAGTCTGGGAACAACGAAGCAGCAAAGCGAAACCAATGCCGAAGCAGTGACTGCCGCGCCGAGCCAGGTAACGGCCGGCGGCGATGTCAACATCACTGCTACGGGAGTGAAGGACAAAGACGGTCAAGTCATTGACGGCGGCGACCTGAATATCATCGGCTCCACTGTGGATGGCAAAAATATTCACCTGAAAGCCGCTAATGATGTAAACCTGATGGCCGCGGATAATACGACCCGGAGTGAAACTACCAGCAGCGGCAAATCGGCCAGCATCGGAGTCAGCTTAAGTCAAGGCCAGGCGCCCGGCTTCTCCCTGGGAGGAAATAAGAGCAAGGGCAACGAAAATGGCAATACGTTAAGCCATACCAACACGCAGATTACTGCCACCGATACGGTGACCATCGAATCGGGCGAGGATACCAACCTCAAGGGAGCGAAGGTCAAAGGAAAAACCGTCAAAGTTAATGCCTCCGGCGACCTGAATCTGGAAAGTCTGCAGGATGAGGATAATTACAAAGAAACCAACAAATCAGCAGGAGTCACCATCAACTTCGGTGTCGGCGGCGTAAGCGGCACCGGCTCAGCCAGCAAAGGCAAAATCAATTCCGAGTACCAAAGCGTCACCGAACAAACCGGCATCTACGCCGGCGAAGGCGGTTTCGATATCCACGTAGGCAAAAACACCGACCTGAAGGGTGCGGTCATTAGTAGCGAGGCTACACCGGATAAGAATAAGCTCTCGACCGATACGCTGACCTACTCGGACATTGAAAACCATGCCGATTACAGCGCCAGCAGCGTTGGGGTGAATTATGATAGCAAGGGTAATGCAGAAAATAATGTTGCAAAAGGTTTTTCACCCATTATGGGTTTGCCAGTATCGGGTGATTCCAGCAGTACAACTAAATCTGCCATTTCATCAGGAAATATTGAAATAAGAAGTAATCCAAATCAAGATATTTCTAATCTTAGTCGTGACCCACAAGGAGCTTTAAATGCACTAGGGAAAATATTTGATAAAAAGACAATTCAAGAACGTCAAGAATTATCACAGCTATTTGCAAAAGAGGCATTTGAAGAGATTCATAAAATTTCTCAGAGAGTAATTGATGCGCAAATAGAAAAAATTGCAAATGCTAAAAGCCCGGAGGAGGTAGATGCCGCTAAGGCTGTTATAAAGCAATGGAGTTCAGGTGGAGAGTATAAAACATTATTGCATACGGCAGTCGGTGGTTTGACAGCTTATTTGGGTGGAGGTAATGTGGCTTCAGGAGCAATTGGTGCTGGAGTTAATCAAGCGAGTCGTGATCTACTGAAGGATTTGCCTCCTGCATTGCAAGAATGGGGTAGTGCTATTATAGGTGCAGCAGCAGCCAAGATTGCGGGAGGTAATACTGAAGATACACAGACGGGTGCATCAACTGCAGTATCGGGAACGCGATATAACGAGAATGCACTAGTTACCTCTGGGCTTGTATTTGATCGTGAAAAAATGTTAAGTGCTTCTCAGAATCTTTATGATTCCTATAAATCCGCAGAAGAAAATATACACACTTTATTAGATGTTTTAGGTTTTGTTCCAGTTATAGGAGAAGGGGCTGACGGAGCTAATTCTATATTATATTTTGTCGATGGTGATTATGTTAATAGTGCTCTCTCTGCTGGTTCTGCAATACCTGTTATAGGTAATGCTATAGCTGGTATAAAAGTAGTTAATAAGGGAATGGGTAATCTAAGAGTGCTTAAAGATGTAACAATAAAAGGATATAGGGTTTCGATGGATTTAGAACGAGGTGGTTCAGGATTAACTAATATACATGTAAAAATAGATAATGTAAAATATTATTTTAATAAAGATGCTGGAGCCTTTTTGAATGAAGCGGGGGATAGATTGCCAAATTCTTTAAGAGGCAATTCCCTTATCACGAAAGCTTTAGAAAAAGCGTTAGATATTGAGAGTAAAGGATGGTAAACAAATAAAAGATGAAAAAGCCAATAATATTAAAATATAGCGAGGATGATATACTCGAAATAGTAACAGAATATATGGCAGAGAAGCATAAATTTGGAGAATATCGTTCTAAGTCGATGATTTTGGGTACTCCGGGAAAAGATCTGAGATTGGTGGCTATCATTACTGAATTAGAGGATGACAGTATTAAAAATACCAATCTAGAAGAGATTGATTCAGTTATTGAATACAATGGAGAACATTCTAAAATCAAACCCATGAGTAAAGAGGATTTATTGAAATTAAGGACTCAGTTAAAGAATTTAAAAGAGGTATAAGTTTTAATTTGTTCATCAATAAGGTCAGCGGAGGTAAAAATCCGCTGACCTCTCTTTTTTCTCTTAGGTGTCGTCTGATGAAAAAACAACAATTGGATAATATTACCTATTAATAATCCCTAAAATCAACTCTCGTCAATCAGAATGACTTAGACTCATTACTCCCATGAAAGACAGGGGGACGGCAGACTGTGTGAAAAGTCGGGCATTAATCACCATACCGATAGCAAATATGGTAAAATATAACTATGAAGAATAAGCTGAGAAGGTGGATTATGGGCTACATCAAAGGCGCAGATCGGAATCAAAATACCTTGTTTCCTGAAAGCTTCGAAGACTACATCAGTGATAATAATCCAGTTCGTATCATTGATGAATATGTCGAACAGCTAGATATGAAACAACTCCGGTTTCAACGAGCCGATTGTCCGGATAGTGGCCGTCCACCCTATGCCCCAAAAGATTTGCTCAAGCTTTATCTTTACGGGTACCTAAACAGAATTCGTTCTTCACGCAGACTAGAGCATGAAACTATCCGTACCATTGAAGTCATTTGGCTATTAAAGAAACTAAAACCCGACTTTAAAACGATTGCGGATTTTCGAAAAGACAATAAAAAAGCATGAAAGGCCGCTTTTAGAGAATTTGTTCGTCTATGCGACGAATGGGAACTGTTTGGAAAAGAACTCATAGCAATTGACGGTACAAAAATCCGTGCATGTAACAGCAAACGCAATAACTTTAGCTCTAAAAAATTAGAGCGGCATATCCAATATATTGACGAAAAGATTGATACCTACCTACAAGAACTGGAACAGCAGGATATGGCGGAAGAGGCCGATCGGAAGCCAACTGCTGAAGAAGTAAACCAGCGAATTAAGGAACTTCGAAACCGCAAACAAAAGTATGAAGCCTATCAGAACGAATTAAAGAAAACAGGACAGAATGAGATTTCTACAACCGATGCGGATGCCCGGCTGATGTGTAACAACAATAACAATGTGGATGTCAGTTACAATGTGCAAACAACGGTAGATGCCAAACATAAGCTGGTTGCCGACTTCAAAATCACGACTAAGCCCAATGACTTAGGAGAATTGGATAACATGGCGCTTCGCGCCAAAAAAATCTTTCAGGCTAAAGGACTTGAAGTGCTGGCTGATAAAGGATATTACAAAGCAGAAGATTTAAAGAAATGTGTCGAGAATCAGATTACCCCCTATGTCACCAAGCAAATGTATTCGAATGGAACGGGAGATCGGGATTTTTACACCGACCGATTTACTTATGTTAAAGACCGGAATTTATATCTTTGCCCAGCAGACAAAGAACTTTTCTTTTGGAGAAACCGTTATACGAGAAAAAAGGTCTTGTAGGTTATGATTACAGAAATTACGAGGCTTGCCAGTCATGCCAGTATAAAGAACGCTGCACTAAAAGCCAAAAAGGCCGAAGTATATTTCGTCATGTAGATCAAGATTTTTTAGATACAATTGATCTACAGACCGAATTAAACAGGGATAAATACAAGCTTAGGCAAATAATTATTGAACATGTTTTCGGAACCGTCAAGAGAGGTTGGGAGGCGTACTACTTTCTGACAAAGCGCAAGCTTTCAGTCAGCGGGGAGATTGCTTTGTCCTTTTTAGCCTACAACTTTAGACGAGCTATAACAATATTGGGTCCGGGAGAAATTTTAAGAAGACTAAGGGAAAAAAGAGATCCTGCTATGGCATAAACCAAGGCTGGTTTTCTCTTTTATTAATTCAACGCAAAATGAAGTTGGATAACCCTTGCTTAGCTAATATTAAAGATGAATTTTCACACAGTCTGCCGTCCCTCTGTCTTTTACACTATAAGTCAAAAATACAGCTATAAAATAGTAAAAAAAGACTTGTTTCAAAGAATTTCTTTGAAAACAAGTCTTTTTTGGTTATGGCTGAAAAGGAGGCGGTAGAATAGTGTTTTACTTGAAATAGCCTCCAGCGCTAGAGATACATCGACCTTTTCCTATACTCTGTTGGTGAACAACGTATGTAGCGCCGGAAGATTTCTGCGTAGTAACTGGAGTTGGAGAAACCAACCGCTTCGGAAATTTCCGTGATATTTTGTACATTACCCAATAATAACGGAATACTTTTCTGAATGCGATAGCGGAGTAGATATTCAAAACAAGTCTGACGCATCATCCTTTTGAAGAAGCGGCAAACTTCGCTCTTACTGATATTACAGGCTGAAGCAATATCCTCTAGAGTAAGATTTTCTCGGTAATTGCTGTGGATATAGTTTAGTGCTTCTTTTAAACGGGGAAGGTTTTTGGAACTGGACGGGCTTTTTCCCTGCATTAATTGAATTTCTTGATACAAAACAGCCCAAAGCACACACAATTTGCTCTTGATTTGTAGTTCATAGCAAGTGGGTTGTTCCTGATGAAGGCTGCTAATATCCCACAAAAGGTCGATAATCTGTTTTTGTATATCGTTTTCCGGATTTAAATACAGAGAAGAAAACTGCGGGGATTGGACTATGGGATCCACATATATATTTTTTATGGCACTAGTTTCATGACCAAAAATCAGGACCGGATCAAATATCACTGCGAAATAAGAGCAGTCCTGTCCTTTATAGGCTCTTGCCGTATGAAGGCTGTTGGAGTTGGCAAATATACCGCAACCCTTTTTTGCGGTATATACGGTATCGTTTACTTGGTATTCCATCATCCCGTCCAAGATGACAGAGAACTCAAATTCCGGATGCCAGTGACAGTCCAAAAAGCCATGCTCAAACATGGACAGGGAATCGTAGCTTGTTTCTAAAGGGAAACCGTAATTGCCATGGGGTGTTTCCTCGAAAAGATTCTCTCCTATTTTTAGCTTCTTTTTCATAACAACCTCCAGTGGGCAATATTGTTATTAATATAGAGAATATTCTTATGGATAGCAAGCTTTAATGCTATTATACTTATGCTAATACAAATTGAAAACATTTTTCTGAAGGGGATTGTTATGAGCGAAGAATTGCACGAACGTAATAAAAACCGGATTAAAAAATTCTTACTTAATTTTCTATCTTGTACCAAAAAAGACGTCGCTGATGGATTAGAGATGGATCTTTCCTTGGTTAGTAAGATTATCGACGAAATGCAGAAGAACGGCGAAGTGGTTCAGGCCGGGCAAGACATATCTCGTGGAGGCTGGTTAATAAATCGATATCGTCTAAATGAAGATTCTTCCTATGCAATGATTATTTGTCTGACAATGAAAACTGTAAAAATTCAGGTGATCAACCTCTTTAAGAAAGTAAAAGAAGAACAAACCTTTGAGGTGACAGGAGAGAAGCATATTGATTGTCTAAATAAAGTCATTCTTGATGTAAAGTTGAGATATCCGACGCTGCGAAATATTACCATGAGTGTGCCGGGAAATGTACAGGACGGGAAGATCATGTATGTCTCCCAACCCAATTATCTTATAGGGACAGATATAGCGCAGATTCTGTCGCAAAAATGTGAGTTACCGGTTTTTACTTTTAATGATGCTAATGTTATGGCACTAGGATACTATACGAAACACATTGAAATTTCTTTGAAAAACAATAGCATGGCCTATCTTTGCTGTACTGAAAACGGTCCTGGAGCAGGAGTCATTGTTGATTCGAAAATTGTAAACGGATTTTCCGGGTTTGCAGGTGAGGTATCTGCAATTTGGCCCAGGCAGGAGAATGAAGCCTTACAAATACAAAATTATATTTCAGCGATTATTTCAGTTGTTAATCCCCGATATCTTGTTTTAAGTCCTCAGACAAATAAAAAAATAGATGAAGACGCCATTAAAGAATTTGTCTGTGAGAATTTTCCCGAGCATAGCATACCGGAACTACGCTTTTCTTCCGAAACTGAGATAAACTTAACAGATGGATTGGCTGCGTTGGCTATTGCTAATCTATTCCCCAATCGATTTTTATTAAATTGGTAGATAGTACCTATATCATAAAATCATGCGCAGAAGTGAATTAATCGCGGGGATAAGGGGGCAGGTTTGTTGTCACAATTATGAAGAAAGTAAAACTACGGGGGCAACGGACGTAAAAATCCGCTGACTTTACGTACTTGATTATAGGCTGGCCTGCTTTTTTTGCCAGTTCGGGCGTCAATTGCACATAGATCCACAAATCGGCTACTCTTCAGTTCAGATAAAAGTATTTCTAAAAATCCTTAAAAAGGCGATATGGTTTCCGAGAATCTTTGGAAACCATATCGCCTTTTGATCAAATTAGTAAATGATTTTGTAAGTTAAAGATAGATATTGAGGAAATATGAGATATTTTGTAAAAATACAAAATATTATGTCGAACGAATGGTTGATTTAAGTAAGAGGAAAAAGTAAGTAAGT
Source organism: Propionispora hippei DSM 15287 (assembly GCF_900141835.1). NCBI lineage: Bacteria > Bacillati > Bacillota > Negativicutes > Selenomonadales > Sporomusaceae > Propionispora > Propionispora hippei. The sequence goes on from NZ_FQZD01000008.1 coordinate 53,914, forward strand.
GTAAAATATATGATTCTTGGAATTTTATTTGAAAAAATGTAAAAATTGGTTTGGAGGCGAACGAGCTTATGCATTGATGTAAATCAAAACAAAATAAGGGAATTAAATAGAGAGGTGATTTGAGTGGTTTCAAGACCACCAAGGCTTTTTGAGAGAACGATTCTGGCAATTGCCTTAATTGTTAGTTTTTATGCCTTTGTATTAATCGTTTCAGGTGGATTATTTTATATTTCCTATTTAATTTTTTCATGGGCGCGCAATGGTTTATTACTAGCTAAAGTTGGTTTGCCATGTATTGCGATAGGTGGGACTATATTGTGGAGTGCCATTCCACGGTTTGATCGTTTTTTACCACCAGGGTTGCGTTTAACTCAGGAGAAGCATCCCAGGGTGTTTGAACAAATTGCATCGGTAGCGCAAGCGATTAAGCAACGACCTCCCAAAGAAGTGTATCTTATCCCTAATGTGAATGCTTGGGTAGGTGAGAGAGGCGGGATTATGGGAATCGGTAGTCGTCGTATCATGGGAATCGGCCTGCCGTTGCTTCAGACACTTTCGGTTTCTGAATTCAGGGCTGTTTTGGCTCATGAATTTGGTCATTACTATGGCGGCGATACTAAGCTTACTCCGTGGATATATAAAACAAGGACCTCCATTGCTAGAACCATTCAATCCTTGGGGGAAGGGATTCTTCATATTGTTTTTCAAGTGTATGGAAAATTGTTTCTTCGTATTACCCATGCGATATCACGCTATCAGGAATACGTAGCGGATGAGGTGGCGGCTCGAGTGGAGAGCGCCCACGCATTAGCATCTGGATTGCAAAAAATTCATGCGGCAAGTTTAGCTTACAATCCTTTTTGGCAGAATGAATTTCTTCCAGCTTTAAACGCAGGGTACCTTCCGCCTTATGCTGAGGGATTTAAATGCTTTATGAGCAATGATAATATTCATAGCGCCATGATGACTAGTGTGGAAAAGGAGTTGGCGGCAACTTCACCTTCACCTTATGATACTCACCCTCCATTGCGGGAACGACTACAAGCGCTGGGCAGCAATCTGATTTTAGAAGAGGAAATTCCAGCAATCACATTATTGGATGAAATACCTCTTGTTGAAAAAGAGCTTTTTGTGGCGTTGAATGAAGAAGCCGGAAAGAAGCTGCAAGTAGTTCACTGGGCTAGTATAGGTGAATCAGTCTATTTACCAATGTGGAAGGGTATGGAAAAAAGATATAAATCAATTTTTGAGGGAATTGCTTTAGCGGATATTCCCGATATTGCTGGAGCACCAAGAGAATTTATAAGGAAAATAGAGTTGGTCGAAAATCGGCAATTGCCCGTTGATAGCGGCTATTTATATGCAAAACAAATAATAGCAGCAGCAATTAGTGTAAAATTGGCTCATAAGGGGTGGCGCATTAGCGCAATGCCAGGGGAAGCAGTCAAACTAACCAATCAAGACAATGAATTTGAACCATTTAAAGCAATAAATGATTTATTTGAAAAAAAGCTAACAATTTTAGCTTGGCAACAAATATGTCAGCAAGTGGGAATATATGAAATGACACTATAAATTATAAATATAAGGAGATGTAATATGAAAAAAAATATCTTGATTTTAATATGTATAATTTTATTAAGTACTATTTCAACAGTGTTTGCTACAGATGGGAGTTCTAATAAGAAAATAATCAATTTGACAAAATATATAACTACACACCCTAATGATGATAAAGCTTATTATGAGCGAGGTCTTGCCTATTTTTTTGACCACCAAAATGATTTAGCCATTGCTGATTATAATAAGGCGATTGAAATTAATTCTAATAATCCAAACTATTATTATTATCGGGGAACAGCCTATGAAATGAGTAGACAGGATGATTTAGCCATTGCCGATTATACAAAGGTGACAGAAATGAATCCTAAATATTACAATGCTTTTTATGGTCAAGGTAGAGTATACGAGAATTTACAATTATATACAGAAGCCATTAATGCATATAAAAAATATGTTGCCTTAGTGCCATCTACTGAAGAGCCTATGATTGTTCAATATGCCAAAGAACGTATTGATGAACTATGCAAAAGTAATAAGCAGCAAGAAAAGAATAAATAGAATAGTTAGAGGTTACAGACGAATTAATTTGTCCGTTAACCTCTATTTTTTATAAGAAAACCCTACTTTAGCCTGGTGGCAAATGTGCCAGCAAGAGGGGATCTATGAAATGATATTGGGGAATCAGTGAGTTAATGTTCATATTAGGCGGTAAAAGATCGCAGCGTATGAGTCAGCAGTCAGTAGAGAATGATTTTGAAAGTAGATAATAGTGTATAGATGGATGGTTAAAACTATAATAAAGTCGCTTTTCGGCTAATTCCGAGGGACGTTTTTCATTGTAGATCGAGCTGTAAATTAGTGTTTATAAGACTTGGGGACGGTACTTCTGAATCTAAAAATATGATATGTAAAGGAATTTCAAGTTCTGAATATGCGTAAATGACGATATTTAAATCAGGAAAACCGTCCTGGGAGTTATAGATGACATGCTAGTCCAGTGTTAAGGTGATTAAATACCGGGACAAGCTTTTGCTTGGTAATATGTGTAATGCCGGTCAACGGGCAGGATATGCGTCCGGAGTTGGCGAAATACATAAAACATTGTTTCGTTACAGAATCAATCCTTATATTGCATTACTACATGGAGGAATTAATGAGAACGAGAAATTTTACAACTCTTTTGTTTCTGATTGTTTTGACGCTGCAGTTGTCTGTAGCTCAGGCTGCTACTATTCTATATGTCCCGCAGGATGATCGTCCGGTAAGTCTGGATAATGTGGTGGATACGGCGGAAGCAGCCAAGTTGACGGTTTTGACGCCGCCGGCTGAATTGATTGCCAGCCGGGATAAAAAGGGAGAGCCTGATAAGCTATGGGAATGGGTTGACGAGCATGCCGGCCAGGCGGATGCTCTTGTTTTATCAGGCGATTCGTTAATTTACGGCGGTCTGGTCGATTCGCGCACCCATGATTTTGGTGAAGCTGTGCTCACGGCGCGTTTGGCCCGGTTTAACGAGCTGCGTAAAGCACATCCCTTCGTTAAGGTATACGTATATTCGACGGTTCTCCGTACGCCGCAGGGTACGGCCGGCGGAGTGGAACCGGCCTATTATGAGCAGTACGGCTGGAACATCTTCCAGCTTACCGCTCTGCGCGACAAAGAAGAGCTGGCAGGCCTGAATAAAAAAGAACAGGAACTCTTAAAAAACAATCTGGCTATTATTCCGCCGGAAGCGCTAAATGACTGGATGCAGCGCCGGCAGAAAAATTTTTCCATCAACTCCGGTCTGATCGAGCTGGACCGGCAGGGCGCACTGGATTACTTTTTATTAGGACGGGACGATACCGCTCCTTATTCACAAAGCCATAAGGAAGGCCGGGAGCTTAGCGCTCTGGCGGCTGATATACCGCAATCGAAGTTTCAGTCCTTTCCGGGTGCCGACCAACTGGGTATGGTGATGCTGGCCAGAGCCTATAACGATATGATGCTTCGTATTCCGATTGTAAAAGTGCAGTATGCTCCCGGCGCGGGCAAAGACAGTGTGCCGAGCTATGAAGATCAAAAGGTAGGTCAATCGCTTACCGCCCATATCGTGGCCGCCGGCGGTATTGTGCTGAGTAATCCTTTAAAGCCGGATTTTATCGTCGATGTAAATTCGCCGCCTACAGGCAAAACACCTGAGGCCGGATCAGTTAAAAACACAACCAAACTGACACCGGAATTACGGCGCTTTATCGATGATATTCAGGCTCAGGTTGAAGCGGGCCAAAAGGTTTCTGTCGCCGATATTTCCTTTGCCAACGGCTCCGACAATGCCTTTATGTCCGAATTGTCCCGCCGCAACCTGCTGGACAAGCTGAATTCCTATTCCGGCTGGAATACGGCCGGCAATACGATGGGTTATACCATTGGCCAGGGCATGCTGGCCGGTGCGGCTGAAGATAAAGACCGCAAACGCCTGCTGGCTACCCGTTATTTGGATGACTGGGCATACCAAGCCAATATCCGGCAGGAACTGGAGGAAAAGATCGTATATCCTAATAAGGGCAGCTTGGTTTATCTCAATGATTTAAAACCGCTGCTAACAGAAAAAGCACTGGAACAGGAACGTCAATTTGCCCGGCAACACTTGTGGCTGTCGCCAGAACGGGTTACTGTGGAGTTTCCTTGGAACCGGATGTTTGAGCTTAAAGTGATGATTGCTCCCGAATAAAAACGATGATTTCCATTAGTTTAAACGCCTGACGGCCTCATGTCCGTCAGGCGTTTGAACTGTTTATGGGGATAAGAGGGCAGGTTTAAGCTTCTCTCTTGGCAGAGGTTACAAGAATAGAGGGACGGTACGGAGAATAGGATTTAATGATGTATTAAATTGCAGGAGGATCGAATAAACGCTCCGGAAGTTTTGCAGCTTATATGGAACAGCTTGGCGATGGAGTACAGTAATTACTGTGGAGGATAGTGGTAAATCGTTATTATCAGTTGGCAAATATGATAAGGCGATTGCTGACTAAAGGATAATAAAAACGGCTTTCGGCTAATGGCGACCGCCATTTTTATTGAAGGGTCAAACTTGTAAATAGAATGAATGCCTAAATGTATTGCCCGTTAAAGTAAGCAATTTGGCCGATAAATGAATGATGCACATGGAACGCTCCTGTAGAATATTATGAGTTGTGCCAATAAGAATGAGAAGAATCTCAAAGATTTTCATATTGGTACATACTTTCAATTCAGAAAGGGCGCGTAACTATGATGGAGTGGTTCCTGATAGTAGGCTTTGCGATCTCTTCCAGTATAGACAACTTGGGGGTAGGGATGTCTTATGGGATTCGCGATATCCGCATTAACTGGCTTTCTAACCTGGTGATTGCCATAATCTGCTTTCTCTTTAGTGAGGGAGGTATCTTATTTGGGAATTGGTTGTCTGCTGTGATCCCCGGCGTTCTTCCGGATTTGATTGCCGCCTTCATTTTGTTTGCTGTGGGGATTCGGATTATTTTACTAGCCCTGCCGCGTACAAAACAGGGTAAAGAGGTATCAGGAAATGCAAAACTTATGAAACCACAGCAGGGGAAGTTTGCGGCCATATTAGAAAATCCTGAAATGGCAGATATGGATCATTCACAGGAAATTGGCTTTGGTGAAGCTATTCTGCTGGGAATAGTATTATCGGCTAATGCACTGACCAACGGGCTGAGTGCCGGGCTTATCGGACTATCGCCCTTAGCCATTTCACTGGTATCTGCCGTCGGCAGTTTTATCGCGGTTTGGGCCGGTGTTTATTTGGGACACAAAGTCGTGGATTTTCGAATCGGTTCGTTCACTTTGGGGCAGTTTGGGACTATTCTAAGTGGAATCATTTTGCTGCTTATCGCGGCGCATGCGCTCTGGTAGAAGCTGAAAGGTTTGTGTTTCCGGGTCCATTTGTCCGCCAACTTTTTAAAGTTAGCTGGGGAACTAATGGTTTATTCACACTGCGCAGCCAGACGAATCTTTTTGCTGGGGTACGTCAGCAAAACCTTGAAATAGCCGTATTTACATTAGATAAATATAGAGCGCTGCCAAATGCTGAAATCACGGGTGTAGATTATTCCGAGGATATGCTGCTGCAAGCCCGGGAAAGATTCTCTGCTAGTAAACTTGGCAATGTTACTTGTATTCAGGGAGATGTTGGTGATCTGAATTTCGGCGATGGAACCTTTGATATGTCCTTTCCATGAACGGATTTTATGCTTTCCCTGATAAATAAGGTTATTGACCACGTACTCGCAAGTAGAAATAGACAATGAAAAATCAATGGTTTATTTTAAGTGTGTTAAATAGTCATAAGCATTGTTTAGTTCGTCATTAGGGGGATATAGTTTGATTAGATTAACATACTTTCAACAAAATCTGAGGGACGGTACTTTAATTTGATTTGATGGTGTATTAAAACAAAGCACAGGAGAATCGACTCAACCATCCCTGAAAGTTAAAATGATTGGGCATTAATCCAAATGCCTGCCGGCTTTATGCCTGGCAGGCATTTAACAGTCTCGGACGTTCCCTGTCGGAGGCCTGGCGGAGAGGCCATATCTGATAAAAAATGCCAAGGGAGTAAATACTTGAAAGAGACGTCTTATTGTAAGAGGACAAAATGGACAATACCGCATTGATATTAGCAAGAATACAGTTTGGTCTTACGCTGACATGCCATTTCTGGTTTGTGGGGCTTACCCTTGGGTTATCCATCTTAATAGCCTTAATGGAAAGCTGTTATGTGCGCGTGGGAGACCAAATATACAAGTGGATGGCTAAATTTTGGGGCAAGTTGTTTTTGGTCAGCTATGCTGGTGGTATCGTAACCGGTCTTGTCAACGAGTTTCAGTTTGGCATGAACTGGTCAGAATACTCCAGGTTTGCCGGCAGTGCATTTGGGCCGCCTTTGGTATTTGAAGCCTTAACTGCGTTCTTCGTGGAATCAATTTCGGTTGGAGTATGGGCGTACGGCTGGGACAAGGTTTCCCGGCGTGTCCACCTTAGCTTTATCTGGCTTGTGGCGTTAGCTGCCAACTATTCGGCGTTCTGGATCCTAGCGGCCAATTCCTTCATGCAGCATCCTGTGGGCTATGCATTGAACAATGGACGCCTGGAGCTAAACGATCTGGCAGCGTTTATAACCAACCCGTATCTCTTCCATCAATATTCCCACACCGTTCTATCCGGGCTGGTGTTGTCCGGATATTTTGTTATGGCTGTGAGCGCATACTACCTGCTTCGCAAGGAGCAGGTCAATTTATTCATTCGGTCTTACAAAATAGGTCTGGTATGCGCCATGATAGCTACCGTTTCGGTGATTGGTACCGGCCATTTTTACAATCAATATCTTGCGGATACCCAGCCCATGAAAATGGCGGCCTCTGAGGCATTGTGGGAAACGGCCGAACCGGCGCCGTTCGTTTTTTTCGCAAAAATTGATGAAGAGAACCGGCGAAATACTTATCAATTAGCGCTGCCGGCGGGGCTCTCCGCCTTGGCTTACAATAGTTTGAACACTTCCGTGACCGGGATGAATGATCTGCAAGCCGAATTCGTAGAAAGGTACGGTTCAGAGGACTATATTCCGGCGGTGACGATTTTGTTCTGGAGTTTCCGGGGTATGGTTGGAATCGGCTTTTGGCTGGTTTTCCTTGCCGTTCTCAATTTATGGTATTGGTGGAAGAGGCAGCTTGCCGGCAGTCCGGCATTGTTGAAAGCTACCATGTGGAGCCTGCCTTTGCCGTACCTGGCTATCACCATGGGGTGGACAATGACCGAGATGGGCAGGCAGCCGTGGCTTGTTTACGGGTTGCAGTTGACGAAGAAGGGCGTCTCCCCAGTTGTATCTTGGGCAAATGTAGGGACCTCTCTAATGATATACGCGGCGGTATACGCCGGCATCATTTTGTCAGTCCTTTATATTGCCTGTACCATTATCCGGAAAGGCTCTGCCAATACACAGGAGGGGGGCAGATGACTCAATGGATTTAAACACGGTATGTTTTATCATGTTCAGTTTTCTGCTTCTCGGTTATCTGTTATTGGAGGGCTTTGATTACGGTGTTGGCATGCTGCTTCCTTTTCTTGGCGAGTCAGATAGAGAAAAGCAAGCCATAATCCAAACCATAGCTCCGGTTTGGGAAGGAAACGAAGTCTGGCTAATTGCCGCCGGAGCAGTTCTGTTTGCCGGCTTTCCTCACGTCTATGCCACTTTATTCTCCGGGCTCTATCTTTCGCTGGTTCTTATGCTCGTGACGTTGATTCTGCGTGGTGTAGCATTTGAATTTCGCAATCAGGACAACAATCCAAAGTGGCGGAGGTTTTGGGATTGGGCCATATTTTCCGGCAGTATAATACCTGCTTTACTCTGGGGAATCGTATTCGCCAACCTTGTTGCCGGATTACCCATAGACGGTGAAAAGCAGTATGCAGGTACTTTGGGCGATTTGCTAAGTGTATATTCACTGACCGGCGGCCTGTTTTTTGCTCTCCTGTTCTTACTTCATGGAACTGTTTTTCTCACATTGCGGTTGGATCGCCGCTTTATACCGCAGGTCGGAAGGATCGGCCTCACTACCAGTAAGTATGCATTGCTCTTGTCCGTGGGATTTATCATCCTGTCATTCCTGTATACTGACCTGGCAGCAAGGCTTGTGCCTGCACCGGCCCTGGCTGTACTATTTCTAGCGTTGCTTCTTTGCTACCGGCGTTTACAGAAGCAGCAATATGCACTTAGTTTTATGTTTAGTGCCGCTGCTATTATTTCTGCTGTTTCTGCCATCTTTACCGGGCTGTTTCCCAGGTTGATCGTGTCCAGTTTGGACCCTGATTGGAGTCTCACGGTTTATAACTCGGCTTCTAACCCTTTAACCTTACAACTTATGGCTGGCACAATGGCAATCACGTTACCTGTTGTGCTGGCACTCGAGGTTTGGAAATATCACATCTTCCGGGAAAGGGTATCTGTCAACACTTCTGATATTGAGTCGCTATTATGGGAACAATTGTATTGTCAATTGCAGAAAATAAGAACTCATTTAGGCAATCTCCTTACTGTTATCAGTAAAGGAAAGAAAGTATTAGACAGCAATGTGTTAAGGCTCGACAAAGCTCCGGCAACAGCGATGGCAAAGGAGCTACAGGAATTTCGCGAGTTAATACGATACGGCCATCAAGTGGCAAACCTAATCGCCAGAATGATAAGTATGTTGAGGAAGTAATATTTCTTTTCTCTGTTGCTTGTTGTTCTTATAATAGCCGTTCCTGAACGTTAATCCTTTGCTCTCCTACCGGTTGATTAGGATACGGGAACAATAAATACGGAATGTATCACAAGGTTAAGCCGAGACTGCCGGTTCAGCTTGACAGAGAATAAAAAAGGCAATAAAATAAAGTTAAATCCGAGTAATTCGGTATGAATAGTGTGGATTATTGTGAATTGTGTTACAAATTAATTATAGTAAGGAACTGCTGACTAACTGGCTGTTCCTGATATTCAAGATTATGAGGTGAAAAGATGGCAGAAAAACTTTTATCTATTCATGGACTGCGAGCGGCTGTTGACGGTAAGGAAATTTTAAAGGGGCTGGATCTGGAGATTAATAAGGGTGAGGTCCATGTGATTATGGGGCCTAACGGTTCCGGTAAGACTACGCTGGTTAACCTGATTATGGGGCAGCCGCGCTATGAAAAGACGGCTGGCTCTATTTTGTTTGAAGGCGAAGATATTAGCGAGTTGAAAATTCATGAGCGGGCCCGCAAGGGGATTTTTCTTTCTTTCCAAAACCCGGAGGAGATTCCCGGCATTACCGTGGAAAACCTGATCCGAACCGCCCAGAGTGCTGTAACCGGGGAAACGGTCCGAGTCATGGCCTTTAAGAAAAAACTACATAAGACGATGGAAGCGTTGCAGATGAATGATAGCTATGCGACGCGCCATGTAAATGTGGGATTTTCCGGCGGCGAAAAGAAGCGCAATGAGATTTTGCAAATGATGATGCTCAATCCCAAACTAGCCTTGCTGGACGAAACCGATTCCGGTCTGGATGTCGATGCCGTGCGCATTGTTTCCGCCGGCGTGCGTCAGTTTAAAAATGAGCATAATGCTGTTCTGATCATTACCCATAACACCAAAATTCTGGAACAATTGCAGGTTGACCGGGTGCATGTACTCTTAAACGGTCAGATTATCCGGACCGGCGATGCCAGTTTGGTGGAACAGATCAATGAACAGGGCTATGCGCCGTTGGTCGAAGCGCGATGTAGGAACGGGGAAACGGAAAAAGACTACGCGTAATGCGGGGAGCGGGGTGAAACGAAACTATGGATAAGAAAAAGACCGCCGTCGCAGACATTGAGCGAGGGCTATACGATATAAAAAATGAGGACCGGGCTCGTTACAAAGCGGCTAAGGGTCTGACGGCTGAAATCGTCCTGGATATTTCCCGCGAGAAGCGGGACCCGGAATGGATGCGTGATTTCCGTCTGCAGGCGCTGGAGATTTACTCGAAGACGCCGTTGCCGTCCTGGGGGCCTTCCTTACAGGAACTGGACATGGATAACATTGTGACTTATGTTCGCCCCGATACGGAAATGAAGGGGAATTGGCGGGAGGTTCCCGATGATATTAAAAATACCTTTGAACGGTTGGGTATCCCTCAGGCTGAGCAAGAATCACTGGCCGGTGTCGGCGCCCAGTACGATTCCGAGGTGGTATACCATAACGTTAAGCAGGAACTGGTGAAGCAGGGTGTCGTGTATACCGATATGGAAAGCGCCCTGCGGGAACACGAGGATTTGGTGAAAAAGCACTTCATGAAGCTGGTCACGCCCCGGGACCATAAGTTTGTCGCCCTCCACGGCGCCGTATGGTCAGGCGGTTCCTTTGTTTACGTGCCGCCGGGAGTTGAAGTTGACATTCCCCTCCAGTCCTATTTCCGTCTGAATGCCCCGGGAGCGGGGCAGTTCGAGCATACCCTGATTATTGTGGATAAGGGGGCCAAGCTGCATTTTATTGAAGGCTGTTCGGCACCCAAATATAATGTGACCAACCTGCATGCCGGCTGTGTGGAGCTCTATGTCGGTGAAGGCGCCAGCCTGCGCTATTCGACCATCGAAAACTGGTCGCGCAATATGCTGAATTTAAATACCAAGCGGGCTGTTGTTGAGAAAAACGGTTTAATCGAATGGGTGTCAGGCTCTTTCGGCTCCAAGATTTCCATGCTCTATCCCCGCAGCATTTTGAAAGGGGAAGGGGCCAGGGCGGAATTCAATGGAGTTACCTTTGCCGCCGAAGGCCAGCATCTGGATACCGGAGCGGCCGTAATTCACGCCGCCCCCTATACTTCCTCCAACATCAGTTCCCGTTCCATCGCCAAGGGTGGCGGTGTTGCCACTTACCGAGGTGCTATCAAGGTGGCTCCCCAGGCCCACCACGTCAAGTCGTCGGTCAACTGTGAGTCGCTGATGCTGGACGATTTGTCCCGGTCGGATACGCTGCCGGTCATTGATGTCCAGCAGGATGAGGTGGATATCGGCCATGAAGCGAAGATCGGCCGGATCAGCGAGGAGGCCGTTTTTTATCTTATGAGCCGCGGCATCAGCGAGGAAGAAGCCAAGGCCATGATTGTACGGGGCTTTGTGGAACCGGTCGCCAAGGAACTGCCTTTGGAATATGCCGTGGAAATGAACAATTTGATCAATATGGAACTGGAAGGGGCCATTGGCTAAGAGGTGAGGACATGGAAAAACATAATGAGATAGTAAATGCGATTCCGGTGCGGACCTGGAATTGGCTGGGTGTCAATGAAACGGCGATGCCTGTTGCTTTTCCGGTCGTCAAGGCTTATCGCAAGCAGCCACTGGTTCTGACCGGGGGAAAATCGGTAACCATCACATCCCTCAAAGACAGTCAGGCTCAACTGCAACAGTTGGGGCCACTGCCCAAGGCCGGTGTCAGTGGCACTATGAACCGCCTGGTGGCGGAACATACCAACAGCGGATACTTTATTGAAACGGTGGCAGGACAGAAATGTCAGAATCCGCTGGTTTTGCAGTATCATCTGGATGAGGCTGATCCGGTGCTGGTGGACCGGCAGGTCATCCTGGCCCGGGAAAACAGTGAAATCACGGTGGTCATCCGTTATACCTCCCAGGCCGGTACAGCCGCCTATCATAGCGGCATAACTCAGGTCGTTGCCCTGGCCGGTGCGGTAGTGCATCTGGTCAAGGTGCAGCTTTTGGCCGATGATGCTTACCACATGGATGCCGTAGGTGTTGTCAGTGGCGATAACGGACAGGCGGACTGTACGTTGGTCGAACTGGGAGCCTGCCAGACCATTACCAATTGCCAGACTCAACTGATGGGTGCCCACAGCGCCGGGAGCATTCAGTCCATCTACTTTGGTGATAAAGACCGCAGTATTGATATCAATCATGTCCTGACTCATCAGGCCCGGCAGTCGGTAGGCGAGATCAAAGCCCGTGGGGCGCTGCTGGACCGGAGCCGGAAGATATTCCGCGGTACGCTGGACTTTCTGAAGGGTGCCCGCGGTGCCAAGGGTAAAGAAGAAGAATATGCCGTATTGCTCAGCCCCGATGTACGCAACTGGTCGGTGCCGCTGATGCTGTGCGGTGAAGAATCCGTAGAAGGCCAGCACGCCGCCAGTGCCGGCAAAGTAGATGAAAATAAGCTGTTTTATCTAATGAGCCGGGGTCTTAGCGAGAACGAAGCGAAAAAGCTGATTATTGAGGCCTCCTTTGAACCCATCCTGGCCCGGATACCGGTTGAGCAGTTAAAAGAAGAAATTTCGTCCTATGTGAAAGGGAGGCTAGCCTATGTCCAGTAACTATCAAAAAGACTTTCCACTGCTCAAGCAGACCACGGCAAATGGCAAGCGCTTGGTTTACCTTGACAACGGAGCCACAACCCAAAAGCCCTTATCGGTCATTCAGGCGCTGGAAGGCTATTATGGCACGTCCAATGCCAATCCTCACCGGGGCGCCTATGGGCTGAGTGTGAAGGCGACCGAACTGTACGAAAATGCCCGGGAGAAAGTCCGCCAATTTTTGGGGGCAGCCAAAACAGAGGAGATTATTTTCACTAAAAACGCCACCGAATCGCTTAATCTGATTGCCTACAGCTATGGCCTGCAGTTTATCGAAGCAGGTGATGAAATCGTGCTGTCCATCGCCGAGCATCACAGCAATATGGTGCCCTGGCAACAGGTGGCTAAGGCGCGCGGCGCTGTGCTGAAATACATGTATGTCAATGCCGACGGCGTGTTGCCGGAGGAGGAAATCGAGTCGAAAATTACGGCGAAGACCAAGCTGGTGGCGGTGACTCATGTATCCAATGTGCTGGGGATTGTCAACCCGATCCGGCGGATTGCCGCTAAGGCTCACTCGGTTGGGGCTGTGATTGTGGTGGATGGCGCGCAGAGCGTGCCCCATTTGGCAGTAAATGTCCGGGAACTGGATGTGGACTTTTTTGTTTTCTCAGGTCATAAAATGCTGGCACCCATGGGCATCGGTGTTTTATACGGCCGGGAGGAGCTGCTGGAGGCTATGCCGCCTTTTCTCTGCGGCGGCGATATGATCGAGTATGTGGAGGAGCAGGATACCACCTTTGCGCCGCTGCCGGCCAAGTTTGAGGCAGGGACGCAGAATGTGGGCGGTGCCGTAGGATTGACGGCCGCTATTGAGTATCTGGAGCAAACCGGTCTGGATGTCATCGAACGGGAAGAACGGGAACTGGTCCGCTATGCGGTGGAAAAGCTGCAGCAATTGCCCTATATTACATTGTATGGCTGCGGTGATCTGACGAATAAAACCGGGGTGATTTCCTTTAATGTCAAGGATGTACATCCCCATGATGTGTCCACCATTCTGGATGCCGATGGGATTGCCATCCGGGCCGGCCATCACTGTGCCCACCCTCTGATGCATTACCTGGGCGTCAATGCCACCTGCCGGGCCAGCCTTTATTTTTATAATACCCGCGAAGATGTGGATGCGTTGCTTGACAGCCTAAGCCGGGTGAGAGGAGTGCTGGGCTATGGATCTTAGTGAAATTTATACGGAGATTATTGCCGAACACAGCAAGTCGCTCCGCAATAAAAAGCACATGGACAATCCCACGGTGACGTTAAAGGGGCGCAATCCCAGTTGCGGCGATGAAATTGAGCTGGAGCTTAAGCTGGAGAACGGAGTGATCCGGGACGCCCTGTTTACCGGCGTGGGCTGCGCCATATCCCAGGCTTCGACTTCCATGATGATTGATCTGATCCGGGGACAGACGGTAGAAAAAGCCCAGGAACTGATTGATACCTTTCTGGGCATGATCAAACGGGAGATCACCGATGACGAGCAATTGGAAGTACTGGATGAGGCGGCAGCGCTGAAAAATATCTCCAACATGCCGGCCCGCGTCAAATGTGCCGTGCTGTCCTGGCATACGTTGGAGGACGGTATTAAAAAGTCCCGCTGACGGCCAGGTGGGGAGAGAAGCAAATAAAAGTATAAAGGCCAGAAAATAAAGACCGGTATCTTAGGTGCCTGTCAATATTTTCTGGCCTTATTTAGTTTTTATAAAGTAATGAAACCGTGATCTACTAAACAGTCTGTTAGATGAGATAGAGTGTTCTATCTGGAAATTTTATGTTAAAATTATTATAGGCTGTCAGGGAACGGTTGGCTACTCCCGTGAAAAGGGGGTGGTGCCTATGACCACATATGAAGCGTTATCATTTGCTGTTGCATTTGCTACGTTGATTGTTTTGGTCATAAAAAGCAAATAACCGCTCCCTGCCCAAAGGTTAGCGGTTATTTCTTAACTACTTAATTTTGGTCAACCGTTTCCGGTTGCAGCCTAGGGTTGGTATGTTAGCGCATGCCGACCCTTTTTATATATTCATTATAACCTATCTTAAAAAGAATATGCAAGTTTTAACGTTGTTTTTCCGGGTTTCGCCTGCCGGAAAAAATGCACCCGATTTCTATGGCTAGTGGATAATTTTATTGCTTCTTAGCCATGCTGTGGGTGTGTGAAACTGAATTACAGCACCTTCAAGCACCAGGCGATCAGCCTTTGGACCAGAACATCGATGTATTGTTACATAGCTTGCAGCTTTTGGTCGTACTGTGTGTTACAATGTAAAGGTAAAAGTTTTGCCTTACAGGGGCAAACTATACCATGGGTGGTTTGAAGAACTTAGTGATCTGTCCACTCTGAAATCATAATGACTTCACGGGCCTTTTTCCCGCTATGCTTTGTTGTCATCGGCTACCTATGCCCATAGGTGCGTCGCCTATGCCTTGCCTTGCGAAAAAATCCTGCGAATTCTTTTACGCTTTCAAAGTAGACAGACCACTGGCCCTGTGATTTTCCAAGACAAGGAGTCGATCTTCATATGATAATCAAACCAAAATTCCGCGGATTTGTTTGTGCTACAGCACATCCCGAGGGCTGTGCATACCTGGTAAAAAAGCAAATACAATATGTGAAAGCAGAACAGCAGCTCAAGGGGCCTAAACGGGTTCTGGTAATTGGTGCGTCCACCGGCTATGGTCTGGCGTCAAGAATTGTGGCTGCTTTTGGTTGTGGAGCCAGTACCATCGGCGTTTCTTTGGAGAAGAATGCCCTTCATAACACTACGGCAACCGCCGGGTGGTATAACACGGTCACCTTTGAAAAGGAAGCGGCGGCAGCCGGGCTGTATTCAAGAAGTATCAACGGAGATGCCTTTTCTAATGAGATCAAGGAAAGAACGATTGAACTAATCAAACAGGACTTAAAAAAGATTGATCTGGTTGTATATAGTATCGCTGCTCCCCGCCGGACTGATCCTGCCACCGGTGAAATGAGTTCTTCCGTTATTAAGCCTATTGGTAAGCCTTTCACCAGCAAAACGATTAATCTGAATTCCCACGACCTTTATGATGTTACCCTGGAGCCGGCCAGTGAAGAGGAAATCAGGCAGACCGTAAAAGTCATGGGGGGCGAGGACTGGCAGCTTTGGCTGGAGGCGCTGGAAAATGCCGGAGTTTTGGCCGAGGGAGTAAAGACCGTCAGTTATTCTTATATCGGGCCTGAATTGACCTATCCGATTTATACCGGCGGAACCATCGGCAAGGCTAAGGAACATCTCGTGGCAACGGCAAAATTGCTGAATGATCAACTCAAGGCAATTGGCGGCAAAGCTTTTGTTTCAGTGAACAAAGCATTAGTCACCCAGGCCAGTGCGGCTATTCCTGTTGTACCGTTATATTTGATGCTGCTCACAAAAGTCATGGAGAGCAAAAACATAAATGAAGACTGTATAGAGCAGATCTATCGCCTCTTTGCTGACAGATTGTATGCGGCGGAGGGGCGTTTAGACGAGACAACGGTGATTCGGATTGATGACCGGGAACTGCGGGAAGATGTGCAGGCGGAAGTGCTGCAGCTATGGGAACAGGTCTGTTCGGGTAAGCAGGATGTCAGCGGCGCTGTCGAGCGATTCCGCAGGGAGTTTCTAAATCTTTTCGGATTTGAATATGAGCATATAGATTATGAACAGGAAAGCGAAGCGGAACAAGGACACTCGCATATCCTGACTTTATAAGCTATGCTGTTTTAAGTAACGCAGCCGAACTTTTGACGATTATCGCATTAATGTTTAGTAGGCAGAAAATAGGTAATGCAGTTCATTCTTGTAATGTTAACCTGCGCGTCTGACCGTATAAAACGGGTCAGTTCGCGCAGGTTTGATTTTTATGGAGAATATGAAAACTAATCATCTAAAATGCCGGCAGTACCGGATGCGTAAGTATTGGCAATACACAAAATCCTTAAAATTTGATATTTCTGTTTCGATTAAAATTAACCAAAGTATAACCTGATATTAACATGAGGAGGAAAAGAAACATGGTACGCTAAAACAGAGGGTGAGGCGTATGTCGGATAAATTGATCAATAGTTTATTCCTGTTACTGGCGATTGGCTATATGGTCATGTGTTTTTTGCAATGGAGTATTATTTCTGAGCCTGGTGGCATGTTTGATTTACCTGCATCGTAAAAGTACGGTAAAAAGGGAAAAGCTATGGTGATGGTAACCAATAATCCGCTCCGGAAAACAACTGGGAAGATCGTCTTGCGGCCTGCTCTGAAGGGGAAACCGGCGTATCATAAAAAAGGTTGTCAAACGCATTGGTTTGACAACCTTTTTTATTTGGAAAATTAAAAGGTATGAGAAGCGGGAAGGATTTAGTTAGCAAGAAATAAAAGAAAAAATATATTTGCCCGCCGGCATGATGATTCTCTCAAACCGGCAGGAATATGGACTTGTTTCGGTAAATTGGGTTATTATATAGGAAAAAATACATAGGAGGGGGATAAAATAAAAGTTAAATGGTTAGGAAATTTCTGTTTTTTATTTACTGCCAATAGGGGTATGAAAGTTTTGACAGCTCCCTTCGACAGTTCGGTAGGGTATAGCCTGGCTTTCTACGCCTCCGGTACTGGCTTTAGAATATAGATATGGCAGCCTTAGCTAGGGGCGTGTCTTTAAGTGATCGGATACGATTCCCAGCGGTGGTTTTTTGGGCCATTCAGGCATTGATGTTTTTTGAAACAGAGGCCACTATTCCTGCAAAATTTCGTCTGTTCTGTAGAGTATCACTCGTTTGGCCCCGAAAGCCCTCACCATGAAGCATACCGTTATTTTGAAGACACGTCCTAACATAAAGGAGAGATGAACCCCGTGAGACTGGAGGAATTGATTAATCAACACCAGTACGAATTGAGTCAGACCGACCATATTATCTGGAAATATATTTATCATCATAAAAACGAATGTCGCAGAATGTCGGTACATCAACTGGCAGCAGCCTGCAATGTTTCCAGTACGACGGTTGTGCGGTTTGCTCAGAAGTTATCTCTCGACGGTTTTAGTGATCTAAAAGCGCTGCTGAAGATGGAAAGAGAATACACGTTATGTACGGAAGAGGACGCAGTAAAAAAGGTTATTGACCATTATCAGCGCGTCAGCCAGGATATGGCCAAGAAAAGTTTCCAGCCGATGAGTGAGCTTTTATATCGGGCGGAGCGCATTATTGCTTATGGTTCCGGCTATGTGCAAAGCAATGTTGTTAAAGAATTAAAGAGACTGTTTTTGTTTGATAAAGTACTGATTTACGAAATACAAGGCAAGGATGAACTCACCTCAGTTGTGAAGATGCTGACGCCGGCCGACCTTGTTATTATTGTATCTTTAAGCGGCGAAACTCCCCTGGCCGTGGAAGTGGCGCAACAGCTTAAACTGCAAAGTGTGCCGCTGATTTCCATTACCCGTCTGCAGGAGAATTCCCTGGCTGCGCTGAGTACCGAGAACATCTATATTGAAACGTCGGAGTTTCATCTATATGCGGATCAAAGCCTTCCGACATACAAATCAATGATGATTTATTTTCTGGTTATTGAAATATGGTTTATCAGATATCAGGCCTATAAAAAAAGACAAAGGCAATTAAAAGAAAAAGATGCGGAAGAAGAGATTTTTTGAAAAGCCGGCAGGGACACCGTTCCTGCCGGCTTTTCTAACCTGTAACAAAGTACGGAAAATGGAACAAAGTCCATAGTAGTGACAAATATCCGGAATGCGGCAAATCCATTGATGATCGCCGCGAAATACTTTATGATGAGGGAGAAATCCCGGGATGGATTACATGGATTATGATGAAAGGATAAACACCCATGAAAAAATCATCTGTTGTTATAGCCGGCGGAGGAAGTACGTTTACACCGGGCATTGTTTTAATGTTGCTTGAACATCTGGAACGGTTTCCGATCCGGCAAATAAAATTTTATGATAATGACGCCAAACGACAGGAGCTTATTGGTAAAGCTTGTGAGATTTTACTACAGGAAAGAGCGCCGGAAATTGCTTTCAGTTATACCACCGATCCAGAGGAAGCCTTTACTGATGTGGATTTTGTTATGGCTCATATCCGGGTCGGCAAATACGCCATGCGGGAACAGGATGAGAAAATTCCGATGCGTTATAACGTGCTGGGGCAGGAGACCTGCGGACCCGGCGGAATTGCTTATGGCATGCGTTCGATTGGCCCTATTATTGAAATCATTGATTTTATGGAGAAATATTCGCCTGATGCCTGGATGCTCAACTACTCTAATCCGGCCGCCATCGTAGCCGAAGGCACCAGAAGGCTGCGTCCTACCTCAAGGATTATCAATATTTGTGACATGCCTGTCGGTATAGAAGACCGGATGGCGGGGATACTCGGATTAAAAAGCCGCAAGGAGATGCAAGTGAAGTATTACGGCTTGAATCATTTTGGCTGGTGGAGCGATATCCGCGATCAAGCCGGCCATGATTTAATGCCCAGGCTTAAGGAGCATGTGGCAAAGCATGGCTATATTGTCAGACCGGAGGCTGAACAGGTAACCGAACCCAGTTGGAATGATACGTTTGCCAAAGCGAAGGACGTATATGCGGTAGAACCGGATACGCTGCCCAACACGTATTTAAAATACTATTTGTTTCCCGATTACATTGTCAAGCATACCGATCCGAACCATACCAGAGCCAATGAGGTCATGGAGCACAGAGAGAAAAACGTTTTTGCCGCAGCCCGTGATGTGATTGAACAAGGAACGGCCAAGGATTGCCGGTTCACCGCTGATGACCATGCTTCCTATATTGTTGATTTGGCCGACGCGATTGCGTCCAATACCAAGGCCCGGATGCTGCTGATTGTTGAAAATGGCGGTGCTATTGAGAACTTTGACCCCACGGCCATGGTGGAAATTCCCTGCATTGTTGGTTCAAATGGATATGAAAAAGTTTGTATCGGCAAAATTCCTCAATTCCAAAAGGGTTTGATGGAACAGCAGGTGTCAGTGGAAAAACTGGTAGTAGAAGCCTGGATCAGCGGCAGCTATCAAAAGCTGTGGCAAGCGCTGACCCTATCAAAAACAGTGCCTAGCGCCTCGGTAGCCAAACAAATCTTGGATGATTTAATAGTTGCCAACAAGGGCTATTGGCCGGAATTAAAATAAACAGGCTTAATGTTGGATATTGGACTGATATGACCCCAAAACAGGAGGAAAGAAATCTCCCGGCCGTAGTTCAATATCCAATTATTTTTTTGACAGGTATTTTTGGAATTTTGATTTTATTTCGATAAATTTTGCAGACCAACAGCCGTACTGATTTGTTTGCAGCAGTGTGTTTGATTTTTAAGGAGGGTTACTATGGCGATTAACCAGGACGTAATGATGCAAAAGGTACAACGGTTTGGCGGTGCCATGTTTACACCGGTTTTGCTATTTTCATTCTTTGGCATTATGGTTGCCTTGTCGATATTGTCTAAAAATCCCGATATTATGGGTAGCATAGCCCATAAAGGAACACTGTGGTATGATTTCTGGTTTATTGTTGAGCAAGGTGCGTGGACGGTTTTCAGTCAGATGCCGCTTTTATTCGTTATTGCCTTGCCAATCGGTTTAGCACAAAAGAACCATGCCCGGGCCTGTATGGAGTCCTTTGTTATTTACATCGTTTTTAACTATTATGTCTCGGCGATGCTGACTCTGTGGGGCCCGGAGTTTGGTGTGGACTTTACCAAGGCAGCCGTCAGCGGTTCGGGCCTGGCGATGATTGCCAATATTAAAACACTGGACTTTGGCATGCTTGGCGCCATTTTTATCGCGGCTATAACGGTATATCTGCATAACCGTTTTTTTGACGTCGACTTACCCGATTTCCTTGGCGTATTTAAAGGCTCTTCCCTGGTAGTCATTGTCGGATTCTTTACTATGCTGCCGGTAGCGTATCTCTTTTGTCTTATTTGGCCCCATATTCAAATGGGGATTGCTTCTCTCCAGCAATTTCTTAAAATGAGCGGCGTTTTTGGAGTATGGCTGTATACTTTCCTGGAGCGGATATTGATACCAACAGGACTGCATCATTTTATCTACACTCCTTTCATTTTTGGACCGGCCGTTGTCGATGGCGGAATTAAGCAGTACTTTTTTCAACATTTAAATGAGTTTTCCACGACAGCCCATTCATTAAAGGAAATGTTTCCGCAAGGTGGTTTTGCCCTGCACGGATCTTCTAAAATGTTTGGTTCCATCGGGATTGCTCTGGCCATGTATGTCACAGCCAAACCGGCCAAGAAAAAAGCCATTGCCGGCCTTCTGATCCCGGCTACCCTGACGGCCCTGCTTTGCGGCATTACCGAACCTTTGGAGTTTACCTTTTTGTTTGTTGCACCGTTATTGTTTGCCGTACATGCCGTTTTAGCGGCAACCTTAGCTGCCGTATCGTATTCCTTTGGAGTGGTCGGTGATTTTGGCAGCGGTCTTATTGAAAATGCCGTGTTGAATTGGATACCGTTATTCAAGTACCATACGTCTACGTATATTATCCAGTTTATCATTGGTTTTATTTTTACCGGTATTTATTTTGTTACGTTCCGGTATTTAATTTTGCATTTTGATTTTAAAACCCCGGGGCGTACCGATGAAGAGGAAGACAGACTATATACTAAGGCTGATTATAAGGCAAAACAGGCTACGGCAGCAGGGGTTGACCTTGACGAAAGAGACCGGAAGGCAGCAGCCTTTCTGGCCGCTTTGGGCGGCAAGGAAAACATTGAGGAAGTCACGAACTGCGCAACACGGCTAAGAGTTACCGTTAAAAATGGCAAGTTGGTACAGGATACAAAGGTATTTGTCGAAGGCGGCGCTCATGGGCTGGTGTGCAAGGGTAATGCCGTGCAAGTCATTGTCGGGCTTTCGGTACCGCAAGTACGGGAGCGGTTTGAGGCTTTGCTGGCAACAGCACCACAGGACATCGACTCTCAGGAGAATAGGAACAAGAGCGCAGCTCTGAAAGCTTTTGTCTCCGGTCAGGTGTTTCCCATGACTGAAGTAAAGGATGAAATGTTTTCGCAAAAAATGATGGGAGACGGCGTAGCCATCTGGCCGGACAATCAGGTAGTAACCGCTCCGGCTGACGGTGAGATTACCATGGTTACCAGTCAATCCGGACATGCCATAGGCATGAAACTAAAAAACGGACTGGAAATTCTGCTGCATATCGGGCTGGATACGGTGAACATGTCCGGAGAAGGCTTTAAGGTATTGGTTGAACCGGGGCAAAGGGTGCAGGCCGGTACCGAACTGGTCCGGTTTGACCGTAAGCGGATCGAGGAAAAAGGTTATTCACCGGTTGTTATTATGGCGGTTACTAATTTTGACCAGTATCCGATGCTGAGTTTTTATTCCGGTGTGCAGGCCGAAGCCAATAAAACCGTCGTTGCAACTTATTAAAGGCATCAACCGTTGATGTAATGAGTCTGCCGGCATAGTAAGAGATTTTTTCAACAGGCAAAAGAAGTAAGATAATTATAGGTTATGCTTAAACGTAAAGACGGACCAAAAGCCTTAGAAGTAAGGCTTTTGGTCCGTTTGCTCTGCCATTGTGTTGCTTTATAGTTGACTATGATCTGTTATTTGGCAAAACGGGCTAGCATGCCTTCCAGCATCCGGGCGTGGCGGGCTTCGTCTTTAGCCGACTCATTGAAGTAATCTCTGGCCGTTTCAAGACCCAGTTCCTGTGCCTTTTCGGCTGCCTGTTTCTTGCCTTGGTTGGCGAAGGTTTCACCGTCCAGCATTTGACGGAGATTTTCAAACAAATCTTCCTGAATCATACCGTTAAACTCGGCAAAGCGGGCAGCATGCTCCGCTTCTTCCCAAGCAATTGTTTTTAACACTTCCGCAATTTCCGGATAGCCCTGCCGCTGGGCCAATCGGGCAATAGCCAGATAAAGTCCGGCCTCGGAAGTTTCACCGGTAAAGTTTTGTTTTACCATTCTTTCCAGTTCGGTTCCTTTTGTTTCACCGATTATATTCTCAACAGTCAAATCTCTTTTCATTGTATTGGCCCCCTTTTAGTGTCGGCGTTGAACGCTATGTAGAATTTTACCTGCCATTTCGGAATTAACCTTTTGAATATCGTTTAAATACAAGAGTGTGCTGCCTCTGTACTCCTGAACTTCACCCAGCAAGATGATTTCCAGGCTGGAGCGGATGATATTAATAATACAGTCTTCATCATGATAGACATTACAGTTGCGGCATTGATTTAGCAAAAAACCAATGGCGTTAACCACTGTCTCAGTATCATACAGCTTGGTGTCGTTATAAGGGAGGGCCTGCATCCCGTTTGCAATAAAATCGTCTTTTTGTTTAAGCACGGTCAAAAGCGACTTTTTACAAAAACCGATTAAGCATTCCTCCTGCTTACACTGATGGCAAAACTCTTCTCCCAAACAGCAATTGCCAATTTCGGTAATTAAAGCATCGACTTGCAATTGTATTACCTCCTTAATGATAAATTTAGAAATAATTTCCACATATTTAGAAAAAGTTCCCATTAATATTTTATTGCTAATAATTGTTTTCTACAAGTATTTTTTGTTGATTTTTGTACAAATGCCAAGAATAATGGAGTGATTTTGATTATACTGTTGGATGCAGAAAAGGTTAGCAAGCCCTGCCACAGGCCTGCTAACCTTTATTTTTACCAACCAGCAAAGAATGGGAGGACTTTGCAATATTTTGGAGAATTTGTGAAATAAAAGAAAAATATGGTTATTTTTTGTATCAGCGATGTCAGAATAAGGTTACCTTTAGGACTGTTGAGAGGTGAGCAGGTGGCAAAACAGCTAAAACAAACACTCCTATTAGCATTGCAGTACAGTGTATATGAGAATCTTACACCACGCGGCAGGTTGATCTTACAGCATGGAGAAGTATAGCAAGATAAACTGGAGTTCCTCTAAGACAATTGATTTTTTGTATGGGGAAGATGGGTTCTCATTTTAGCTAAGGGATGGTATCGGTGAAGAAAAAGACATTACGCGGTGAATTGTTGATATGGACGTTTATAGCAGGTATCGTTCCGTTTATCGTTGGCAGTTTATATATTGAAAAAACAGTTTCCAAACAGGTCCGGGAGGATTTTGGCGCCTATGCCCAGAGTGTGGTAAGCAAGGTGCATACCCGGATTAATGAAGGTGCCATTAAGCCGGCTTATGAAGCCGTGACGTTATTGGCCGTGGATGAAAATACGGCAAAACTGGCTGATTCTATCGGTAATCAGCAAATAGATAACCTAAATAATAAAAATAATGATATTTATGATGGTTTTATAAAATATACCAATATATTTTCCCAGATTAAAGGGCTTGCTATCGGTACAGAACAGGGAGGTTATTTCGAGTATCCCGATTATTTTACTCAGCTAGGCTATGATCCTCGAACCCGGCCTTGGTATCAGGCGGCATTACAGAAGAGGGGGAAAGCGCTGCTAACGGACCCGTATATTATGCATACCACAGGAGAAATGGTTGTTGCGGTGGCTCATACGGTCGAGCGGCAGGGACGTACTCTGGGTGTGGTGGTAACAGGATGGAATCTAATGGAGTTTCAACGGGAGATTGAAGAGTTAAAAATTGGCTTAAGTGGCTATGTTATGGTTCTAAATGAGAACAATAAAATTATTGTGTCTCCCCGGCATAAAGAATGGTTAATGCATACTCCTGAGGAAGTTGGTTTGCCTGTCGAGATTCTGTCAACAGAGAACGGCAAGATACATCAAGTGAATCTGGAAGGGAAAAAACAACTAATTTGTATAGATACTTCGGAAGAGTCGGGTTGGAGAGTAGTGGCTGTTATGGAGGAAGAAGAATTGCACAAGAAAGTAAGCGCGATTTTGTTTCCCGTTTTGCTTACCTATTTTGCCACACTGGTCAGTATTCTTGGCTTCATTTTTGTAGTGACTCAAAGATATGTAGTGGGACCCATTCGGAGTTTACAGGGGGGGGCTGCCGCAATTGCTGACGGTGATTTAACAGCCCGGGTAAAAAATCAGGAGCACGAAGAATTTGGGATTCTGGCAACGGCATTCAATCATATGGCCGGCGCTTTGCAGGACAGCTTTGCCAAAATACAAGAACAAAATGTTATGCTGTATAAAAGAGAAAAAGAGTTTCAGACCTTGGTGGAAAATGCTCAGGACATTATTTTGCGGATTGACCGTCAGGGGAGAATTACCTATATTAATCCGGTTTTTAGCCTGTATTCTTCGCATCCGGTGGAAGCCTTGTTCGGTCAGAATTTTAAGGCACTGGGCATGCCGGAGCTGTTTCAGAACAAAGTGGAAGCTATGCTGCAAATGGACAAGTCGGGCTTTCAGGAACAGGTATTGGAATTTGGGTTTACTGCCCAAAAAGGATGTGTATATTGGCTGCAGGCCCATATAATTCCGGAATTTTATGACCGGCAGCAACCGGATACCATTCTTTCGGTTATTCGCAACATTACGCAACAACGGGAAATGGAAAAGCAAATAGCCCGTTTGGACAAATTGAGTCTTGTCGGTGAAATGGCCGCCGGGCTGGCCCATGAGGTGCGCAATCCAATGACTACGGTGAGAGGCTTTTTGCAGATGTTGGCCCGCAAACATCCCGATTCGCCCAACATTGCTTACTATGATATCATGATTGCCGAATTGGATCGTACTGATGCTATTATCAAGGAGTACTTGTCGTTGGCCAAAAATAAGGCTATTCACCGGGCACCGGCTAACCTCAATGACATTATCCGGGCAATAGCGCCGCTGATGCAGGCCGACGCGACTATACATAATAAAGAGGTGCGCCTGCAATTGGGAGAAATTCCGGATTTGCTGCTGGATAAGCAGGAAATTCATCAACTGCTGCTCAACATGGTCCGCAATGGCTTGGAGGCCATGCCGGAAAAGGGAGCAGTATGTATTAAAACCTACCGTGAGGAGATGGAAGTCGTGCTGTCGGTAGCCGACCAGGGTACAGGCATCAAAAAAGAAGTACTGGAGCATTTGGGCATACCCTTTCATACAACAAAGGACAATGGCATTGGTCTGGGATTAGCCGTTTGCTATAGTATTGCGGCAAGACATCATGCCAGAATTCATGTGGAGAGTACTAGTCAGGGAACAAGTTTCTTTATTTGTTTTCCTATAGGAGCATAGGTCTGAACGGAGGAGATTGATGATGTCACCTCAGCTTGCTCTTGAAGTGAAGCCGTTGACAATTGAGCATGTACCTGAGATTCTAGCATTACAGGATTTGATTATTGAAACTCTGTCGGATAAAAAAAGTTATTATCGAGAAGAGAATGATTATTTTTTTAAAGCACTGCAGGGAGGCGACTATTCCTTAGGTTTGTTTGATCGGGGAAACTTAGTAGGATATAATATTGTTTCCTTGCCTGATGATATACAGAATCTGGGATATGAAGTTGGACTTTATGAGTCGGCGTTATCAAAGGTAGCGCATTGGGGTCCGGCAGCTATTCATCCTTCTTTGCAGGGAAACGGATTATTAAAGAAAATTCTTGTTAAACAATTAAAAGAATTAAAAGTTAGCGGCTATGAACATATTTTTCTTACTATTGCTCCATGCAATTATTCTTCGTTAGCTGCAGTTTTACAACAAGGGTTTCTTATAAAACGGATTAAATTGAAGTTTGGAAATTTACTTAGATATATATTGCATTTAGATATGAGCCGCACTTTAAAAAAACCTATTTGTCAAGTCAGAGTAACAGGAGAGGATTTGGAATCACAAAAACTTTTGTTAACGTTTGGGTTCTATGGATATTCTGTTGAAAGTGAAAAGTCAGGAACGACAACTCTTTTATTTGGTCATGATGGGCTTGAGGAGACACTATGACGTATTTGGGGCGGCAAAGGAGTAATGTTCATGAAAACTTGCGGTATCGTAGGTGGAATGGGGCCGGATGCCACATCGCTATTTTATATGAAATTGATAAGGAATTTCCAAAACAGGGAAAGTTATCCCCCGGTACTGTTGTATAGTGTACCGGAACCGTTTCAGGCTGCCGATGCCTGGATTAAAGAGAACAGGGACGGCGATTGTTTACAAGAGCTGATTTTGGAAGGTATCCGTTTATTGGGCACACGGGTAGGCTTTATTGTAATACCCTGCAATACGGCCCATATGTTTATGCCTCACATCAGGCAGGTGGCGTCTGTTCCGGTGATTAGTATGATTGAAGAAACCTGCGCTTATATTCAGCTTCGTAAACGATGGAATAAGGTTGGCATATTGGCTTCCACGGCGACGATTCAATCCGGCTTATACGCCTGTGAATTTTGCCAACGCGGTATCGAGCCGGTCATGCCGGACCAAAGTCAGCAAGAACTGTTGGCAAGTATTATTATGCACATTGTTAAGGGGCAGTTTCTGTCCAGGGACCGTGCGGCCCTCCGGCGGATGGTTGCGTCATTGCTGGCTAGGGGAGCCGAGGGGGTTTTGCTGGCTTGTACCGATTTGCCGGTGCTGCTGCCGGATAGTTATGCTAATCCGGTGCTGCTGGACGCTATGGATGTATTGGCAGAGGTGGCCAGTGCCTGGATTCTGGAGGAGTCCACCGGATTGTCTATGGCAGGTTATATTCCCGTGCCGGAGCACAGGAATCATTTGTTTCAGCGGCTATAGAAAGAAAAGAGCAGGTTGCCGGATTTCAAGCCGGCTGCCTGCTCTTTTTGGTTGCTTCGTTTAGAATTTTTGCTTTAGCATAATCTGATAATCGCTGTTGGAGTTGTCAGGATGACGCTCAATTTCAAGTTGCTTATCTTTGTCTTTATCCATTTCGATTTGGACAGCCCCGCTTTTTACCTGTACGCCAGGCAGGATTTGGACAGCCCCGTCTTTTACCTGTATGCCGGGCAGGATTTGCACTCCCTTTTTCTCTTCTTTTTGCAGGTGGTAAGTCTGTTCGGACAGGTTTTCCTGTTTGCCGGCCGGGGTTAACGTTTTCGTCGCTCCCAACTGCTGTGAGCCTAGGTTCGTTTCCCTGCCACTTGCCGGTACTGTTTCGGTTGATGCTTCGGCAGCCTTCTGACCGGCCGGTACTGCCGGTGGTATGGCTTGACTGGCCGGTTCCTGTGAACCGGAAGTTTGATTATCGGTAGCCGGAGATGTAGGCCGACCGGGGTGGGTCAGCAGCCAACCGAGCCAGATTACTAGCAGGGCGACTGTCAAGGCAAGCAGCTTTTTCATGGAAATCCTCCCAGAACTGGATTATGCTGCTTTGATTCGACGCCGGGCAGGCATTTTCCTTGTTCAAAGTTTTGAACTGGAGTTAGAAAAAATGTAGGAATAACTGCTATTCCTACATTTTTTAACGCCTTAAGGCGACAGACCAGGGCAAACGGAACGAAACGGTTAACTTGGTTGTGCAGGTAATATTCTCGCCCGTTTGGAGATTGTTAACCGGGATAAAGTACCTGACCATAATTATACCTTCGCCCTGTCCATTCCATAGAAGAAAAGAACCGTAAGCCGGGAGGTATTTCAGATCCGGCAATATTCTTGGATAACATTTTTGTGAAACTCCCGGCACTTACTTTGAATAATGACGTGACTGGGAGAATAGCAGCAAAAGCCAGTATTAGCAAATGGTAAAGTGCTTTCTCATCTATATACAAATTTTTGGAGGATCTATATAATGAATACATGGTTGACTTTCATTTAAGTAACTAAATATACGGTAGGGAAGAAGGTTGAGTGACATGGAAGGGCATTTGGTTTTACGGCTGTTATTGGCAGGAATCTTTGGCGCAATAATTGGTTTTGAGCGTAAAAGCAAAAGGAAAGAGGCCGGACTGCGTACTCACTTTTTAGTGGCTGTTGGCAGTGCTTTAATCATGATTATATCAAAATATGCGTTTAATGATGTTCTTCCTGAGCATGGGATCGCACTGGATCCCAGCAGAATTGCTGCGCAAGTGGTCAGTGGAATTGGCTTTTTAGGCGTAGGGACCATTATTATTCAACGCCATTCGGTCAGGGGCCTCACTACGGCTGCGGGATTGTGGACCACCTCCGGTATTGGCCTGGCGGTTGGCGCCGGCTTATATTTGTTAGGCTTGGTAGCTACGATCCTGGTGTTGCTGGGCTTGGAAGTCTTAACGAAGCTCTTGCAGATGTTTTTGCCTAAATATGTTCAGATGGCTGTCGATATCAGCGATAAAGCGATCATTGGTCAAATTATAAGTACCTTGAGTGAGCGGGGGATTGAAGTTTCTCTTTGCGAATCAAAGATTCCGCTTAAGACACATAGCGATATTCAGCTTATTTTAAAATTAAATGCTTTAGTGCCCAAAGGCTATGACACTAATAAATTATTGGAAGAAGTACAGTTGATGGCGGGTGTGTGCGCTGTACGCTTTATATGATAAGCGCAGGGTTACATAAAAAACAAAGGTGGAATAGGATATATAAAACGGGCAAGGGAGAATCATTATGTATCCTAAATATCCCTATTATGATAAAGTGAAGAAGTGTGAGGAGCAGCCTATTTCATTTCCACCACAGCATCAGGACCGGCAGCCGGGATTGGAATATATTATGGAGCCGCCGCCTATCTCGGAAAATCCGGATTACCGGGGCAGTGGCAAACTAAAAGGAAAAGTTGCAATTATAACTGGTGGCGACAGCGGTATTGGACGTGCTGTTGCCATTGCTTTTGCTAAAGAAGGGGCAGCGATTGTCATTGTATACTTGAATGAGCAGCGCGACGCCAATGATACGGCCAGGCGGATTGAAGAACTGGGCGGGGAGTGCCTGCTGCTTGCCGGTGATATGCGGGAGGAGCCCTTTGCCGGTTATGTGGTGGAACAGACAATGCAGTGTTTTGGCAAGCTGGATGTTCTTGTCAACAACCACGGGGTCCAGTTCCCTCAGTGCAGCATCATGGATATTTCGGCCAGACAGTTGGAGGACACGTTCCGTACCAATATTTTTTCCTTTTTTTATATGACTAAAGCCGCTTTGCCTTATTTAGACTCCGGCAGTTCCATCATTAATACCGCCTCGGTTACGGCATATGAGGGGAACCGGTATTTAATTGATTATTCGTCGACCAAAGGGGCTATCGTGAGTTTTACACGATCCCTGTCACTTTCCCTGGTAGGGCAGGGAATCCGGGTGAATGCCGTGGCCCCGGGACCGATCTGGACGCCTCTGCAACCGGCAAGCTGGCCGGCTGGTTATATTGCCACGTTTGGCACCGATACCCCGATGAAGCGTCCCGGCCAGCCCTTTGAACTGGCCCCGGCCTATGTCTATCTGGCTTCTCAGGATTCCTGCTTTGTTTCCGGCCAGGTATTGCACGTTAACGGTGGCGTGATTACCGAATCGTAACTCTTTAGAGTGTGAAAGCAATAAGGCGGGAGCAAAGTAAAACAAGATTTTTTTCGACCCTGTATAGAAGCAAACTATACAGGCTTTTTTTATACCTTTTTTACACAGAAATTCATTTACAGGGAGATAAGGCAGCATGTATTTACACACTTAAAAATAGAACTATCAGCAAAGCCTGATTTACGGCCTTTTGCCTTCTAATTAGTGTTTTGTGGCATAGAACTTGCATTTAAATACTTAATGAAACTGATTAATAGGAGGAACCCCATGAGCACATTACAAAAAGCGCTGGATAAAATAACGGCACAAATGACGATAACCGATGAACAAATAGAAAAGATAGCGGAGAACTTTCGCCGGGAAATGGTAAAAGGCCTGGCCGGCGGTAAAAGTTCTTTGAAAATGCTGCCGTCGTTTATTTCAACGCCGGCGGGAACTGAGTCCGGCACCTTTTTGGCCTTGGATTTTGGTGGCACTAATATAAGGGTATTGCTGGTGGATTTATTACAGGACGGAACCTTTGTAGTGCGGGAGCAGCGGATTAAACAACTTAAGGATGAGCAGGGTCAGTATGACTATTTGTATAGCAGAGTGCCCGGTGAAGTACTGTTTGATTTTATTGCCGATCATATTGCCGGTATAGCCGGACCGGAGAGCGCCTATTCTTTGGGGCATACGTTTTCCTTTGCCTGTGCCCAGACCGCTATAAATCAAGCGACACTGCTTCACTGGGGAAAAGAAATTAATGTTACCGGCGTAGAAGGGGTTGATATCAACACCCTGCTTGCCGAAGCCTTGGTAAGGCGCGGCTTGCCTGGCGTAAAACCGCAGGCAATTACGAACGATACGGTGGGAACGCTCCTGACCGCCGCCTATGGCGATCCTTATGCCGATATTGGTTCGATCTGTGGTACGGGGCACAATACGGCTTATCTGGAGACCCATATGCCTGATCGGCCGCCCATGATTATTAATATTGAATCAGGTTTTTTTGATGCTATGGAAACGACCTGCTATGATGATGAGCTTGACCGGGCCAGCGAGTATCCGGGTACAATGCGGCTGGAGAAGATGGTTGCAGGCTGCTATTTGGGTAATTTACTGCGAATTGTCGCCCGGCATTTGCTGCCAAACGGGCTGTTTGCCACTTGCCGGCAAGCAGCGGAGGAAATACTGGAGCAACAGGGCCGCATTTCCAGCCAGGATATCTCGGCTTTACTCAGTGACCGGAGCGCCGACTTGGCAGAGGTAGCCGGTTGGTTGGAGAACAAGCTGAAGCTTACGGTTACTTCCCGGGAAGATCGCCTGGCCATGGTCAAGATGGCCGGGGTGATTGCTACCCGGTCAGCCCGGCTGGTAGGGGCGACGTATATCGGTATTCTTAAGCACATTGATCCCCGGTTAGAGCAAAAGCATACTATTGCCATCGATGGTTCGCTATATGAAAAACTGCCGGGGTATGCCAGGGAGATTCGCCGGATGCTTGACGGGGTATTGAAGGATAAGGCAAAACAGGTGCAGGTGAGACTGTCCAAAGACGGCTCCGGTATTGGGGCGGCGATCGCAGCGGCCATTGCCGTTAACCGGCAGAAATAATGATCAGGCGTTAAAAAACGTCTATATTGAGAGGGTATAACATGAAGGATCAAAGAGGGTTTTTGCTGATTGATGTTTTGCTGGGTTGTTTACTGCTGACAATAGCATTGCTCTCGAGTGGTTTTGCGTTCCAACATTCGGTTAAAGCCTCGGCCTATGTTGAAAATTATAACGGCGCTTTGCGCGTAGCCCGGCAGGTGGCGGAAGCATTACGCACTAACGATGGCGCACAAAGCTTTATTGCCAATATCCCCGATCAAGTGAAAGAGGGCAATATGCTGTATGATGTCAAGGTGTCGCCCCCGGACATTGTTGCAGGAAACGAAAGTTTAGTGGCCGTTACGATAAACGTGTCCTGGGGGACGGATAATCTGACTATTGCCAATTATTATTATTTAAAGCCATGAAGAAGAATGAACAAGGGATGACTCTGGTGGAAATGCTGATTGGTATGGCCATTGCGGCAGTCGTTGGTGCCGGAATACTGGGAGTCTTGTTTACCGCAAGCCGCATATACACCACTTCGGCCGAGCGTCTTGATGCGGCCACGTACAGCCGGGAAGTTTCGTCGGCTATTGCCAATGAGCTTCGCTATGCCAGTAAGGTTTCCATTGGGGAAGCAAGGATACAATATACTGTTGCTGCCGGCACCCGGGAAATGTGGCTGAATACCGAGCAACATGCATTAATAGCCAACGGAGCCGTCATAGCCGCCGGGCAGGTTGAAAAACTGGCCTTCACGGCAGCGGCTGATAAGGATAAGGCTGTTATCACGGCAACCTTTACTCTTTATGGGAGAAAGGAAAACAAAGTTACGGTTATGACGATAAATCCGACCCCGATTGAGTAGGTGAGATTTTGCAACAGAGAGGTTATACGACTATCTTGGCTTTGCTTGTTACCATGTTTCTGCTGGGTATGATGGCCGTATTATTTCCGAAACTGAATAATGCCATATTTGCCAGCAAGACGGAACGCAGCTTGTTAGCTGCCCAGTATGCCGCCGAAGCGGGAGCCAAGCGAGCCATTGCCGCTTTTTATCAGTCTAGTCCTGATTGGACCTGGCTTGATGCCTGGCAAGGTATTGGAACAGGAGCTTATCGGGTGCAAATTGAGCCGCCGCCGGCAAGCTCGGTGGAGTCCGGATCGTATGTGATTACCGCAAAGGGGCGGGATGGCGGCGTGACCAAAACAACCAGCGTTACCGTTACGATCAGCGGCAGGGGGCCTAACTATGCCATGTATGCGGCTAACAATATAGTTATAAACGGGAATCTGCTGCTACAGGGAAAAATAGGGGCAACGGGAATGATAAGCCAAAGCGGAGTAGTTACCTATGTTGATCATGATTCTAAATTGTTGCCGAATCAACAGGAGGATTGGTGGTTTGATGACTATGCCACTTTTAAAAAGTCCAAAACCATGCCAGGTTTTTTAACCAGTGCCAATAGACCGGTTAATTCTGATATCAAGGTAAGTTCGCACCTGGACAAAGGGCAAAACTATAGTAATCAAACGATAGTTATAAACGGCGACCTGCTTTTGTCGGGCACTAAAAACTTTACGAATACATCTATTTTTGTTTCAGGAAATATCGTGAACTCCGGCGATACCAGCTTTACTAATCATTGCCTTGTTGTTGCCGGCAACAGTATAACGGTAAGTGGCAGCAATTTAGGCGGGGCAGTGTATATTTCTTATGGGTCCATTACCTATAGCGGTACGATTAAGGGAGGGGCTGTATATGCTAAAAACGACATTATTGCCAGTGGCAACAGCTCACTTATTTATTCACGGAGCGCTATGGAAGCTAATCAGTTAACAAGCGGCTTTCCCGGGGCTGGAACCAGCCGAACGATGGAAATAAGCTCATGGCGGGAGTAAAAGAGAGAAAGCCGGGATTGCCTCAGGGACAATCCTGGCTTTCTCTTTGGCTGTTTCGATATTGCAGAACAAATAAGATTGCCCCTGCCGCTCCAACAGGAGGCAGGGGCAATGGCTTATTCAAAAACGACAATCGCGTCTTTGCGTTTGATTCTAAGAAGAACGGTTTCCAAAACACGCAGTGTGTGGTTCAGTTTTTCTGGTCCCAGATAACCGGTAATCAGGTCCTGGCCAATGACCAAATCCAGGTTTTGCGGTTCGGCGCAAACCAGTACGGCTTTATTGGTGCCCAGGGCCGGAGTCTGATATACCTGACCGTCCAGCAGTTCTCTTACGCGGGCAATTTCCAGTAAGCCCGTATTCGGTTGCAGCCGTTGTAGCTGGCGGTATAAATCGGGACTCAGTGTTAAAGCAAACTTGCCGACAAAGCCTTTGCCAGCCAGCAGCTCCAGTGCTTCGGCAATATCAGAAAAAGCATTTTCGCCGACTTTCCAATCTTTTTTGGTCAGCGTATTTACACCGGCTGCGGTGGCAAGGCCTTCGTAGCCAAGGTCTTTATTGCCCTGGAAGATCAATTCGTCTTCCTTTCTGGCACAGACAGCGGCGGCGCCGGCGGCTGTTGCCACATCGAGGGGGAGTCCTGTTTGCTTGCTTTGTTCCACATCACGCCAGGGAATGGAAAAATCCTTGTAAAGCAAGGGGATTTCCAGGAACCTTCTGCCCCGGGTTTTTATCACATCCGTATCGTCGCTGTCGCCGAAGAAATCGGTATCGCCCTGGCCGACTGTGCCGTAGTCGTCAATATGTACGCTTTGCGCACCGGCGCCCAGCGGCCCGTAAATATGGATGAATTTCCGGCCCGTCAGTACCTGACGGGCGGTGTTCACGACAAGACTGTCGATTTTTTCCCACTGCTGTTCGGAGAAAGGAGCATCATCCCGTAATAAAAACTCCATGTTCTATACCTCCTGACTATTTTTGAATCAGACTGCCGACAGTCGTGTGGGCAGTTGTTATTTTTTCTACTTTTTCGGAACCGCCGATACCCAGATCTTCCAGCATTTCCTTTACTTCCGCTTCGCCGGAAGCAAAATGTTCAGCTTCTTCCGGGTCCAGATAACGGAGTAACGCCATCAATTCTCCGACGTGAGCTTTTTCCTCGTCACGGATATCGCCAATGACCTCTTTGGCCACAGGATCGTCTGTTGCCTGCACATGAGCGTCATAGATGTAGATTGCTTCCAATTCACCGGCGATATCCAGTCGAATGGCTTGAATCAACTCTTCTTTAGTCAATTTCCGGTTTACGTTTCCCTGAAAGGGGTTTGCAAAATTTGGCATTGTATAGACCATCCTTTCTTTGTTTACATAGGGTTATATAGCTCACTGCCGACGGTAAGCGGCAGAATCACCCGCATATGATGTTGGAAAAATATTGATATTATTATTATAACATAGTATTGTTTTTTATCAATAATCAATCTCCGGGAAATACTCGGCTAAAAGGCCATACCATTAGTATATGTCGTTGCTGGCAGTATCAAACCAATGGCGGCTATAAAATAAAAAACAACAGTCTTTCTTGCCGAAAGAAGACTGTTGCTTGGCGGGTGACTATTTAATTACGATTAAAAGCATTTTAAAGGCTTCGACCGCTTCCAGACCGTGGGGAACATTGGCCGGCATCACGATGGTTTCACCGGCTTTTACCAAATGTTTGTCCGTGCCGATAGTGATTTCCGCCTGGCCGTCGAGCAGGTATACCATGGCGTCGCCAGGTGCCGAATGGGTACTTACCCCTTCTCCACGGGCAAAGGCGAATACGGTAATACTGGTTGTGGGATTTTGTACCAGCGTCAGGCTGATTACCTGTCCCGGCTGGTATTGTACCAGATCGCTCAAGGTCAGGGCGGTGGCAAACTCAATGTTTTTGATGAACTTTTTATCCAATGCAATCACTCCTTGCTATTTGTCGCTATAATATTGTATCTGTTTATAGTATACCGCCGGGTAATGGTTTTTAACTGTGACGGATGTCACAATATTTTACAATACTTTACTTTCGGAGAACTACAGGAAAGCTTACATGTGACCGGTTTGCTTCGCTATGGCGGGAGTGTCAAAAAAAAGGAGGCCGACATATATTATCCTGTAGCCGGAGGCGCAGTTTGCTAATACCCTGGGTCACTTAAATCATTAGGGAACCGCTGATTTAATGAGCCTGCCGGCCTGGGAGAGATTTTTTCGGCCGGCAAGGAAGTAAAACCGCAGGAATAGCGATCCCTATTTTAAGGTTTTGCCGACGCAGCCAGCCGAAAAAAAATCGTCAGGATGTGCAGTGTGAATAAATCAGTGGTCCCTTGAGAAGGTTGCAAGGATTTTTTTCTTCCGAGGCGGAGGAGCCGCGCATATCGGACATATGTAAGGCGACGACAGCGAAGCAGGGTGAAAAAAGAGTGCAGGATTATCCAGGTGTTTAGGTGACACAGAGTACTAGTGTCAGGATAAGAAAACATCTATCTTTTTTTATATATTGATAGTCCAAGGAGATGATAGTTGTGTGTGGTATTGCCGGATGGATTGATTGGGAGAGAAATTTAGCGGAAGAACAGCATACATTGTCGGCCATGGTAAAAACAATGGAGGCCCGCGGACCGGATGCGTCGGGAACGTATATTCGCAATCATGTGGCTTTGGGACACCGCCGGCTGAGTGTGGTAGACCCGGAAAATGGTGCGCAGCCGATGACACGCAAGCGTGGCAAACGGACCTTCACGATTACGTATAACGGGGAGTTATATAATACGCCGGAACTGCGTCAGGAGCTGGAGGCCAGAGGATATTTATTTACCACCAATTGCGATACCGAGGTGCTTTTGACGGCCTATATGGAATGGGGGCCTGCCTGCACCGAAAAACTGAACGGGATTTTTGCCTTTGGCATTTGGGATGAAGAAAACCAGGAATTGTTTCTGGCCCGGGACCGTATTGGTGTCAAACCGTTGTTTTATAGCCTGCGTCCCAGCGGCTTACTGTTCGGTTCTGAAATCAAGGCCCTGCTGGCTAATCCGTTGATCAAGCCGGAGGTGGATGCGGAGGGGTTGGCTGAGATCTTGTTTATCGGGCCGGCCCGTACACCGGGGCACGGTGTATTTAAAGGCATCCGTGAGTTAAAGCCGGGACATTGCCTGGTGTATAACCATACCGGTGCCAAGATCCGGGCTTACTGGTCTTTGCAAAGCCACGACCATGAGGAGGATTTTGACAGTACTGTCCGTGCCGTGCGGGAATTATTGGCCGATACGGTGAAGCGCCAATTGGTGGCCGACGTGCCGGTCTGCACCTTACTGTCGGGAGGACTGGATTCCAGCGCACTCACCGCCTTGGCAGCCGACCATTACAAAGCGGCGGGACTTGGCCGGCTGCATACCTATTCGGTGGATTACCTGGATAACGACAAATATTTCAAGGCCAGCAGTTTCCAGCCAAATGCCGACGCTCCGTGGGTGCTGCGCATGGCGGAAGAGCTGGGCACGGTGCACCATAATATTCTGCTGGATACGCCGGAACTGGCTGGCAGTTTGCCGCAGGCGGCGATTGCCCGTGATTTGCCGGGCATGGCGGATGTGGATACTTCTTTATATCTGTTCTGCCGGGAAATTAAAAAAGGCGCCACCGTGGCGCTGTCGGGTGAGTGCGCTGACGAAGTGTTCGGCGGCTATCCCTGGTTTCGCCGGGAAGATATGATTTCAGCCGATACCTTTCCCTGGTCGATGAAGCCGGAAATCCGTCTGGAATGGCTGTCTCCTTCGGTTACGGCCAACTTAAAACCGCTGCAGTATGTGGCGGAGCGGTATCATGAAGCGCTGCAGGAAGTACCCCGGCTGCCCGGCGAAGACAGCTATGCCGCCCGGATGCGGGAGATTTTCTATTTGAGTCTGACCCGTTGGATGCCTACCCTGCTGGACAGGAAAGACCGGATGAGCATGGCTTTCGGCCTGGAGGTGCGGGTGCCGTTTTGTGATCACCGGATTGTGGAATACGTGTGGAATGTGCCCTGGGAAATGAAAAATTATAAAGACCGCGAAAAGGGGCTGCTGCGGCAGGCGCTCGCCGGACTTTTGCCGGAAGATATTCTGTGGCGGAAAAAGAGCCCTTATCCAAAGACGCATAATCCATCCTATTTACAGGCCGTAAGAAACCGTGTCCGGGAAATTCTGGATACACCGTCCTCCAATCTGCGCTATCTGGTCAATGAGCAAAAAATCCGGCAGATGATGGAAGAAGAAGGCGATGTTGTATTTAATACGCCCTGGTTTGGCCAGTTGATGGCCGGACCGCAGATTTTTGCCTATCTGATCCAGGTGGATGCCTGGCTGCGGGAATATAAAGTAAATCTGGTATAGCCGGCAGTTTTCTGCTAAGGCGTATCTGAGAATGAACGGAATACGGCGAGTGGACTTTTGCGTTAGACAAGGCAATATTTTGAAGGAATAGTGGACTCTATTGCAAAAAATGTTAACCAAGTATGGTACAAAAATCACCGCCAGGGGACATTTCGGAGGTTTTCAGACACGCCCTAACATCCATAAAGTGTAAATGACGAATCAGGACAGACATGATATACTATGTTATGTAACCTAAACTGCTATTTACAGAGAGGATGTTAGAACGAAGATGAAAACCATGCATACCAAAGCTAGAGCCTTGGCCGTTTGCGCGTTGGTTTTGTTTATGTTTGCCCTGGCCGGTTGCGGCGGCGGCGGCTCAAACCTGAAGCGGGAAAGCGGACTGTCGGCCACAGGGGTTGTGGATACCTTCTATAGCCTGGCCAAAGCTAATAAAATCAACGAGGCAGGACTTTATGTCTCTTCTTCTTCCAAAAGCAGTGCCCAGGCGGTAAAACAGTTTATTTCCGATAACGGTGATTTGAGTCAGATTAAAAAATCAAACCTGCTTTCGGTTAAACAGGCGGCAGCCCAAGGTAATTATGCCGTTGTGGTCGCTACACTGCAGGAGCAGGGAACACTTAAGATAACCGTAAAACCGGTGGGCTTGGAAAAAGTAAACGGTGAATGGTATATTGTCGATTTTAATCAAATCTACCAGAATGCCAAGTATCAGGTACTGCAACAGTTGTTGGAAAACGTGAATTTGTAGATGTGGTGAACAGGCAACCCTGCATAAGCAGGGTTGCTTTTATATTACCTTTTTTTAACCGACGCCGGTGGAACAGTTACTTTTTTTCAAACTAACTGTTTCCTTAATTTCAATAAGCAGGAAATTAAATAGCCGGGGAGTATAGTAGTTTGTAAAAGAATTTACTATTTTTAAACTTTTTATAGATGTTATTGGAGGGTTTAAAAATAGTAAAAATCAAAAAAAAAATTAAAAAACTGTAATTAAATCTGCAAAAATGGTAAATGATAAATATTAAATTTGTAAGTTCAGTTACAAATTTTAAAAGAATAATGCCTGGATATGCTGGATTTTACTTGTATAGTAACAATTTTAGCAAAATGTTGGCACGTTTATTG
The DNA here is from genome assembly GCF_900141835.1 of Propionispora hippei DSM 15287. Lineage (NCBI taxonomy): Bacteria > Bacillati > Bacillota > Negativicutes > Selenomonadales > Sporomusaceae > Propionispora > Propionispora hippei. The sequence goes on from NZ_FQZD01000008.1 coordinate 92,800, forward strand.
CAGATATAATAGGCAGGAGGGCTGGAAGTGAAAGATAAACTCCGCGATATCATACTGCAAGAGAACCGCAAGGAACCCTTTACCGATATGGAGTTGAGCGACAAGCTGGCTGTAAGCCGCGAATATGTGACACTGTTGCGTAAGGACTTGAATATTGCCGACTCACGGGAACGAAAAAAAACGTATATCTGTGAGGCAATCAGCAATCTATTGGCCGGCAACAGACAGATGGCTTACCGTGAACTGGCTCAGACTTTGAAAAAAGAAGGGTATCAGGTTTCACGCTATTTGCTGGATAAATATCTGGAAGAAGTGGAAGAGCGTGCGCCGGTTCAACGGGTTGCCGACAATACGGGCACTTCCCTGGAAAAAGCTCCAAAGGCCGTCCCGGAAGCGGATGGAGGCCACTATATGGCTTTCAGCAATCTGGTAGGCGCCAGTGGCAGTCTGGAAATGCAAATTCAGCAGGCGAAAGCGTCGATGCTGTATCCGCCCAATGGATTGCATTGTCTGATTCTGGGCGAAACCGGGGTAGGGAAAAGTGAAATGGCGGAGGCTATGTACAAATTTGCGGTGGAAAGCAAGCGTTTGCCGCCGGAAGCCCCGTTTATTGTTTTTAACTGCGCCGACTATGCCGATAACGGACAGCTTTTGATTTCACACCTGTTCGGCAGCGTGAAGGGGGCGTACACCGGTGCGGTCAGTGATCGCAAGGGCTTGGTGGAACAGGCCCACGGCGGTATTTTGTTTCTTGATGAAGTCCACCGGCTGACCTCGGAAGGCCAGGAGATGCTGTTTCATCTGATGGACAAAGGGCGATTTCGCCGGTTAGGCGAATCGGAGTTTGTCCGTGAAGTGCAAGTGCAGCTTATTGCCGCCACCACGGAAAATGTTGAAACCTCGCTATTGGCAACTTTTAAACGGCGGATTCCGATGATCATTGAAATGCCGTCGCTTAGAGAACGGCCGCTGAATGAACGCCTGAAACTGATCAAGACCTTCTTTGGCTACGAATCCACGCGGATGAACGCGCCGATTCATGTATCCATGGATGTGATGAAATCATTTTTGCTTTATGAATGTCTGGGGAATATTGGTCAGCTTAAGAGTGATATTCAGGTAATTTGCGCCAAAAGTTTTCTGGCTTTTGTCATGGAAAAGGATGAATGCGTCAATATTGATGTCCGGGACTTAAATGTTCATGTCAAAAAGGGACTTATGAAAATCAACAGCAAACGTCAGGAAATTGACACGCTGATTTGGCAGGATTTTAGGTTTAGTCCGGAAAGGCATCATATTTCAAATAATATCGAAAATGACATTTACAGTTTTTCCAAGGAATTTTACGGATATATCGAAAAGACCTATACCGAATACTTGGAGCAAGGCTTAAGCACCCATGAAATCAGCCGTGTGCTGGGCAGCCAAATTGAAAAGAAGCTGCAAACAGTTATCAAGCACGTAAAAGGCAGTTTGTCGCCAATTTCGCACGATGAGGTGGCCAAGGTAGTCGGAACCGAGACAATTGCCCTGGTGGAAGAACTCCTGAAGATTGCCGAAGCGGCGCTGGGTAAAATGGATGCATCCATCTTCTATTGCCTGGCGATTCACTTGAATGCCACCTTCAACCGGCTGAAACAAGGCAGGGAAATTGTCAATCCAAATCTGGAAGATATCAAGGTAAAGTGCAGTGAAGAATATACCGTAGCTTTGGCCATGGTGGACTATATTAAGAAGTATTACGGCCTGGAATTGCCGGAGGATGAAGTCGGGTTTATCGCGCTTTATCTGCATGGCAACAAGGAGGAAGACGAGGCCAAGGTGGCTGTTTTGGTGGTCACCCATGGCAATGCCGGCAGCGGGATGGTGGAAATCGCCAATAAGCTGCTCAATGTCAACCATGGTAAGGCCGTTGTCATGAATCTGGAAGAAAATCCTCATGACGTACTTGAACGTATGGTTTCGGTGGTGCATGCCGCCGATGAGGGAAAAGGCGTATTGTTACTGGTGGATATGGGTTCGCTCCTCACTTTCGGTGAGATCATTTACGAGCGCACCGGCATTCCGGTTGAGACGATCGACCGGGTAGACACCGTTATGGTCATTGAGGCCATCCGGCGCAGCCTGCTGCCCGGCTCCACATTGCGGGATGTCGTATATGCCATAGAAACCCTGAACTACACGTTTAAGAAAACCCGGGTAAACCAAAACCTGCCGAAGCGTCAGAAAGCCATTATATCCTTGTGTTTAACCGGGGAAGGAATGGCCATCCACTGCAGCCGCTTATTAAAAAAGATGCTGGGGGACAAACTGAAAGACGTAGCCATTATTCATATGGGAGTTATCGGCAAAAGAGACCTGTACAAGCAGATTCAGGAAACCATGAACCAATATGAAATTGTGGCCATTATCGGCAGTATCGATCCCAAATATTACGGTATTCCTTATGTGTCGATGGAGGATCTCCTAAATGTCAACGGCAAAGAGCAAATCATCAATCTGCTCGATCATGGCAGTAAATTCAGCCTGATCAGCGGCTATCACAATCTGATTCCCAATGTGGTGCGTGAGGCTAAAATCGTGATGATGCCTGCCATTAAGACCAAACAGGAGCTTTTAAAAGTTCTCTGTGACAGCATTATTAAGGAAGGCTATGTAAAGCCCGGCTATTATGAAGCCGTGCTGGAGCGTGAAAGCATGGGCAGCTATGTCATCAATCAAAAGGTCGCTTTGCCCCATGCCGACAGCAGTTATGTGAATCACTCTGTGGTTGTGATAGCCAAAATGCCGGAACCGATTGTCTGGGACGAAGAAAGCCAGGTATCTATTATCTGTCTCCTGGCTCTCGACATCAATGGCAAAGACGGTGTGCGCTATTTATACAATACATTTAAAAACGATGAACTTGTAGCTCAATTGGAAAAGCTGCAAAGTGTACAGGAATTTAGGGAGGTCTTACTGAATGAGCAAGATTAATTTTACCGAAAGCTTGATACTTACCGGCATAGAAGCCAAAACCAACATGGAAGTATTGGAATGTATGGCAGCCAACCTGTGTGAACAGGGTATGGTAAAAGAAAGTTATAAACAGGCAATCAAAGATAGGGAAAACAATTTTGCCACTGGGTTGCCGACATCCAGTGTGGGTGTAGCCATACCCCATACGGACATTGAACATGTTAATCAAGCTGCCATTAGCGTAGGCGTCTTGAAAGAGGAAGTCAATTTCGGCATCATGGGAGAGGAAGAAAGTACTGTCCCGGTAAAAGTGGTGTTCATGCTGGCGATGAAAGAAAGCCATGCCCAGCTTGAACTGCTGCAGAAATTGATGCAAATTTTTCAGGATGAAAGCGCACTGACTACACTAGCAACCGCAGCTTCCAAAACAGTAATTAAAGAACTGGTCAGTGCAAAACTTGGCTTGGAAGGAGGTGAATAATAATGGCTAGAAAAGTTGTATTGGTAGCTTGTGGCACTGGGATTGCAACCTCGACCGTTGTATCTGAAGCAGTGGGTAAAATCGCGAAGGAAAACAAATTGGACGTGGAAGTAGTGCAGTGCAAAATTACCGAGGTCCCCGGTTATGTAGAACGCGCATCGCTTTTGGTAACTACTACCATCGTTAAACAGGAATTCCCGTTCCCGGTTATTAATGCCAGAGCTTTTTTAACTGGTATTGGTCTGGATGCTGTTAAAGCGCAAATTCTCGATGAACTAAAGAAATAATATAAGAGTAAATAGTATGGAGGGATTGCAGTGGAAAATTTAATTCCTATGTTTCAGGCATTTTTGGGCCTAGGCCCGACGGTAATCTTACCGGTAGCCGTTTTCTTCCTGGGTATGCTGTTCGGTCAGACTCCCGGCAGATCGTTCCGTTCAGGTCTTATTATTGGTGTTGGCTTTACAGGTATCTTCATGGTGGTTGACCTGCTGGTTTCCAATCTGGCTCCGGCAGCGCAAGGCATGGTACACCGTTTCGGTATTGGACTTAATATTATTGATATCGGCTGGCCGGGCGCAGCAAGTATTGCCTGGGCATCACCGGTAGCAGCATTGGTTATTCCCGTAGGTTTGGTTGTAAACATCATCATGCTGGTTACCAAAACGACAAAAACGATGGACATCGACCTTTGGAACTACTGGCATTTTACTTTCTGCGGCGCGTTTGTTTATTCCTTGAGCGGCAGCTTGGCACAAGCCCTGATTGCAGCAGTTATCTTTGAAATTGTTATTTTGAAAATTGCCGACTGGACAGCTCCGATGCTGGAAGAGTACTTCGAATTACCGGGTATTTCCGTTCCGACAGGCAGCACCATTTCTTATGCTCCGATCGGTATTCCTCTTATTTGGTTGATTCAGAAAATTCCCGTAATTAAAGATCTTCATGCTGATCCGGACACAATCCAAAAACGTTTCGGTATCTTCGGCGAACCGATCTTCATGGGCTTGATCTTAGGTTGCGTACTTGGCGGTTTGGCTGGTTATGATCTTGGCAAAATCGTTAAAGTAGGCGTGGCAATGGGTGCTGTTATGTTCCTGATGCCGAGAATGGTTAAAATCCTGATGGAAGGCCTTATTCCTATCTCGGAATCGGCCCGTGAATTCCTGAACAAAAAATTCGGTGAAAAAGATGTGTATATCGGTCTGGACGCTGCTGTTGCAATTGGCCATCCGTCCGTTATCGCTACTGCTTTGATTCTGGTTCCTATTACAATCTTCTTGGCAGTTGTTCTTCCTGGCAACAAAGTATTACCGTTCGGTGACTTGGCAACCATTCCGTTTATCGTATGCTTCATCGTCGGTGCTGCCAGAGGCAACATCGTTCACTCCGTTATCGCCGGTACCGTTGTACTCGCTATGTCTCTCTATATGGCAACCGACGTGGCTGTGTTCCATACTCAGATGGCTGTGGACGCTCACTTCAAAATGCCGGAAGGCACAAACCTTATCTCCAGTATTGACCAAGGCGGTAACTTGATTCACTGGTTAATCTATAAATTATTCGCTTTATTCAACTAAGTAAAGCAGTATAATTAAATCAACAAGCGCCTTCCTGGGCTGGCATTTACGGATGCCAGCCCAAAAGGCGCATAATAAACAGACATTGGAGGGGATTTCATGAAAGCGTTGGTAAAACAAGAATTGGGTCATGGCAATCTAATTGTTGTCGACAGAGAAGAGCCGGCAGTAGGCCCTAATCAGGTTAAAATTAAAATTAAATTCGCCGGCATCTGCGGATCTGACCTGCATACGTATGAAGGGAAATACAAGGTGGCTGTTCCCGTTACCTTAGGCCATGAATTTGCCGGTGAAGTAGTGGAAGTGGGCGAAGGGGTAACGGAATTTAAAGTCGGTGACCGCGTTACTTCGGAAACTACCTTCCATATTTGCGGCGAGTGCAGATATTGCAAGTCTCAGGACTATAACCTCTGCAGTCATCGTAAAGGCCTGGGGTCGCAGGTTCATGGCGCCTTCACCAACTATCTGATTGCCCGCAAGGAAAGCGTACATATGCTGCCGGAAAATGTGGACTACCTGGCTGCCTCCATGACCGAAGCGGTAGCCTGTGCCCACCACGCCGTGATGAAAAGCAGTGTAAAACCGGGCGATGTAGCCGTCATTTTGGGACCGGGACCCATTGGACTTTTGGTGGCCCAGATTGCCAAGCATTATGGCGCCAAAACCGTGATTACCGGGTTGTCCAAAGATAAAAGCAGACTTGACAAAGGGTTGAGCCTGGGCGTTGATGTGGCGGTAGATATCCAGACCCAGGATTTAAAACAGATTGTTAATGATTTAACTGATGGTTATGGCGCTGATATCGTGTTTGAATGCACCGGTGCACCGCCTTCCTTAAATACCGGTTTGGACCTCTTACGCAAGCAGGGCGAATACGTGCAGGTCGGTATTTTCCCGCAGACGGAAATCTCCACTGACTTTGAAAAAATCATTCAGAAGGAAATCCGGGTGATGGGCTGCCGCAGTCAGAAACCGGCTGATTGGGAGCCGTCGCTGCATTTGATGAACATCGGCGCCGTAAAAGCTCATGAACTGGTATCCCACCAGTTTAAAATCAACGAATGGGACAAAGCCTACGACGCCATTAAAAAAGGCGAAGCGATCAAGGTCGTGCTGGCTCCGCTGGAAGACTAGGGTTGATTTAATGAGCCTGCCAGCCTGGCGAGAGATTTTTTCGGCTGGCAAGGAAGTAAAGCCGCAGGAATAGCGGTTCCTATTTTAAGGCTTGGCTGACGCAGTCAGACGGAAAAAGATCCGCCAGGCTGTGCGGTGTGAATAAATCAGTGGTTCCCTAGGATTAAGAACAATTGACAAAGTAATTCCTGCTGGTTTTAGCAAAAATTCTTTGTAAACAAAGGAGAATGACTTTTACAAATGTAAACAGTCATTTCTTTTTGTGAAAAAAATTTAATTATCCCTGTTTTTTTATCCGAAAAGATAGTATATAATATAACTATATTCCAGGCATTACCGTTATGCCTATTGTGCGGCAACGGTAATTGTGGATAAATAAGAGGTAAGAAGCATACTCTATTTCCGACAGGAACTGGAGATACTTAAACGAAAGGTGAATGCGGATGAATACGACTGAGCTAAAGAAAATAGCCACTAAAGTAAGAATTAACATCGTTGATATGTTAGCTGCTGCAGGATCCGGCCATCCGGGCGGATCGTTATCGATGACCGACATACTGACCGTGTTATATTTTACGAAAATGAACATTCGGACTAATGAACCTAAATGGGAAGACAGAGACAGATTTGTCCTGTCCAAAGGCCATGCAGCGCCCGGCTTGTATGCCGTGCTGGCCGAAAGAGGCTTTTTCCCGGTGGAAAACCTCAAAACCTTAAGAAAATTCGAGTCCACGTTACAGGGCCATCCGGATATGAAGAAAACTCCCGGTGTCGATATGTCGACCGGTTCCCTGGGACAAGGCCTGTCTGCCGCTAACGGTATGGCTATTGCCGGTAAATTGGACAAAAAGGATTATCATGTCTATGCTATTGTCGGCGACGGCGAACTACAGGAAGGCCAGATTTGGGAAGCAGCCATGTCTTCGGCTCACTACAAACTGGATAACCTGACTATATTTGTTGACCATAACGGCCTGCAGATTGACGGCACCAACGAAGAAGTTATGAACGTAAACCCGGTAACTGATAAATTTGCCGCTTTTGGTTGGAATGTCATCTCCATCGATGGCCATAATCCGGAAGAAATCGGTGCCGCCATTGATCAGGCTAAAACGGTAAAAGGCAAACCGACCGTTATTGTTGCCAAAACAGTAAAAGGCAAAGGCGTTTCCTTCATGGAAAACCAGGTTGGCTGGCATGGCAGTGCGCCGAACAAGGAACAAAGAGATCAAGCAATTGCTGAATTAGAAGGGAGCCTGTAAGCATGAGCATCGCAACAAGAGAAGCCTATGGTCAGGCTTTAGTAGAACTTAGCAAAAACCCTAAGGTGGTAGTCCTTGACGCCGATTTGGCAAAAGCTACGAAAACCATTGATTTTAAAAAAGCATGCCCTGAACGCTTCTTTGATATGGGTATTTCCGAGCAGGATATGATTGGAACGGCCGCCGGTCTGGCTACCTGCGGCAAGATTCCTTTTGCCAGCACCTTTGCTATTTTTGCTGCCGGCCGCGCTTTTGAACAAATCAGAAACTCCGTGGCTTATCCGAAACTGAACGTGAAAATTGCGGCAACCCATGCCGGCGTAACCGTCGGCGAAGATGGTGGCAGCCATCAGGCCGTAGAAGATATTTCCTTGATGCGCAGCATTCCCAACATGGTTGTGCTGAACCCTGCCGATGCGATCGAAGCTAAGCAGGCCATCGCCTTTGCGGCTGAATACTACGGACCTGTTTACATCAGACTGGGCCGGGCAGCTACGCCGGCCATCCATGACGAAAGCTATAAGTTTGAAATGGGTAAAGGCGAAGTGTTGCGGGAAGGCAAAGACGTAGCCATTATTGCCACAGGCATTATGGTAGCCAAAGCGCTGGAAGCAGCCGACCAATTAAAAGCCGAAGGTATTGAAGCTACCGTTGTCAATATTGGCACCATTAAGCCGCTGGACAAAGAATTGGTGATCAAAGTAGCCAAAGCCACCGGCAAAGTGGTAACTGCCGAAGAACATAGCGTAGTTGGCGGTTTAGGTTCTGCCGTATGCGAATTGCTAGCGCAGGAACATCCGACCAAGGTTCGTATGATCGGTATTAACGATTGCTTCGGCAGCTCAGGCAAACCGGCCGAACTCTTAGCCTGTCACAGCCTGACTGCAGAATGCATTGCCGGTACGGTAAAGTCTTTCTAAGATAGAAGGAGATAGATGATGTCGGTAAAAATATCGCCATCGATATTGGGAGCGAATTTCTGTAATCTGGAGCAGGACATCAAGGTGCTGGAGCAACATGCAGTGCCTGTTCTGCATCTGGATGTGATGGACGGCCATTTTGTTCCGAATATTACGTTTGGCCCTGATCAAATAAAAATGCTGCGTTCGGTTACGGAAAAAATGGAGTTTGATGCCCATCTGATGGTGACCGATGCCGACTCCCTGCTGGCCCGTCTGGCTGATGCCGGGGTGGATTCGGTAACCGTTCATGTAGAGGCCTGTCCTCATTTGTACCGGACGCTGACTACCATCAAAAATCTGGGGATGAAGGCCGGTGTGGCCTTAAACCCGGCTACGCCGATCGATACGATCAAGCATGTAGGACATATGCTTGACCGTGTATTAATCATGACAGTTGAACCGGGTTTTGGCGGACAGAAATTTATTCCCGGTATGCTGGATAAAATTGCTGAGCTGAACCAATACAAACAAGAAAAAAGTCTGGGCTTTTCCATTCAAGTGGACGGCGGCATCAACCTTGGCAATATAGCCGAGGTAGTTCGTCATGGCGCCAGTGATATTGTTATTGGTTCCTCTATGTTTAATGGTTCGCTGGAGAAAAACATTCAGGATTTTTACGCCGCTCTTAAATAAAGGAAGGCTAAATATGGTAAGGAGGTGCTGGCATGATCGCTTTAGGTGCCGACCATGGTGGATACCAGCTTAAGAATGCAATTAAAAAACACTTGGAAAGCAAGGGAATTGCCTGTAAGGATTTCGGAACCAACTCGGCCGACAGCGTCGATTACCCGAATTATGCGTTAGCCGTAGCCAACAGCATCAAGTCCGGCGAATGCACGGAAGGGATATTGTGCTGCGGTACCGGTGTGGGTATTTCCATCGCGGCCAATAAGATTGACGGCATCCGCGCTGCCTTAGTGGGGGATGTGTTCACTGCCAAGTTAACCAAGGAGCATAATAATTCCAATGTGCTCTGCCTGGGTGAAAGAGTCATCGGCCAGGGACTGGCGTTGATGATTGTCGATACCTGGCTGGAAGCCGGTTATGCAGGGGCCCATCATCAAAAACGCCTGGATTTGCTTGTCGAGCTGGAGAAAAACCAGAGCTGTTAACAGTTTGGGCAACCTGTAGCAGTGACAGCAAAAGTTAGTAAGTAATATGGTCCAACGCAAGTATAAACTGTAAATTGCAAGGTATTGCCAGTACCTTGTCGGCCTTAAGCTTGACAAGGTACTGTTCTTTTTTGTTTGTAAAGATTTACAGTTTATAGGATATCTATAAGTCTGTAAATCTTTATTTATTCTCTCCGGAAGTCTCCTAAATCTGTGGACAAAAGTGCAAAAATACCGTGCAAAACCAGGTGTTGGGCGGGTTTATTAATTTTTTATTCTGATTTGTGAAAAAATGAACATTTTTTTGCCGAAGTACTTGAAATAGTGGTTATAAGTTTGCTAAAATAACATATCACTACTTTTCAGTCTTTCAGGAAGTCTTCTGCACAAAAGAGTGAAAAAAATCACATATGGTAAATACTGAAAGCAGAATCAGCATTTAAATCGAAAGGATGTTTAGTTATGGGAGAAAATAACAGACCTCATGTAGTTATCATAGGCGGCGGTTTTGGCGGACTCAAGGCTGCGCAATCGCTGGCTCATGCACCGGTACGGGTGACTTTGGTGGAAAAACGCAATTATCAGTTGTTCCAGCCGCTTCTATATCAGGTTGCCACGGCGGAACTGGAACCGTCCGATATTGCTTATCCGTTGCGCGATATTCTGCGTTATCAGAAGAATATTGAATTCCGTATGACCAGAGTATCGAAAATCGATGCGGATAACAAAAAGGTAATGACCATCGACGGCAAGGATATTACCTATGATTATCTGATTATTGCTTCTGGGGGTTCCAGCAACTTTTTCGGCATGCAGTCCATTGAAGAAAATGCCTTTGGCTTAAAAGATATGGAAGATGCCATCGGTTTGCGCAATCACATTCTAAGCATGGTGGAACGGGCCGAGTATGAAGAGGACCCGGAAGTGCGTAAAGCCCTCCTGACTTTTGTCGTGGTCGGCGGCGGTCCTACCGGCGTGGAAACAGCAGGAGCTATATCAGAATTGATGAGCATGGTGCTGGTAAAGGATTTCCCGCGACTAAACTTAAAGGAAGTAAAGGTCATTCTTTTGGAAGCAGCGACCTGTCTGCTGCCGGTTATGCCGCAGCATCATCGCGATTATACGGTGGAAATACTGCGTAAAAAGAAGGTAGATGTCCGTTTGGAAGCCAAAGTGGTTGACTTTAACGGCGAAAGAGTATTGTTGGCCGGCGACGAAGTTATTCCGTCCCATACCTTGGTCTGGGGTGCCGGGGTACAAGCTGCCAGCGTCGCCCGCGAAAGCGGCCTGAAGCTTGCCAGCATGCGCCGGATTGCCGTTACTTCGACACTGCAGGTGGAAAGCCATCCGGAAGTGTATGCCATTGGTGACTCCTCTCATTTTGAGCAGGACGGACGCCCGTTGCCGATGATCGCTCCGGTCGCCACCCAGGGAGCCGCTGTGGTTGCCAAAAACATCTGCCATGCGATTAAGGGGGAAGCCCAGGAAACCTTTGTTTATAAAGATCCCGGCGCCATGGCGATTATTGGTCGTAATGTGGCGGTGGCCCGCATGGGTAACTGGGAACCGACCGGCTTTGTTGCCTGGCTGTTGTGGCTGGTTGTTCATGTCATCCGTTTAGTCGGCGCCAGAAACCGTATCATTACCGTCATCAACTGGGCTTGGGAGTATTTCTTCTACGACCGCAGCGTTCGGTTAATTATGCCGAATGTAAATAAACAGATCAAAGAGTAGCAAAATACTATTTGACAATAGCGGTAAACTTGGTTATTATATAAGCAATAAATGATCAGCTGAGTTAATTTATTATTGTTACAAAGAAATAACTGGCAATAGAGCCTGACAAAAATGTCGTGTACATGACATTTCTTGTTGGGCTTTTTTTTCTGCAATGAAACAGCAAGGTGAAAAATAATCATACCGGCAGGGCAAAGAGGCTCATTTTGACGTACGGGAAACTGTCTGTTGAAGTGAGCCTTTTTGTTTTGCCTATTAAGGAGGATGTGTATGGAAACAAGCATGAAATGTGAAGCAGCCCCTGTGGCACCGGTGGAGGACGTAAAACTTACCCGGGTATTAAAGCCGGTTCATCTGTGGGCGCTGGCGGTAGGTCTTGTTATATCGGGTAATTATTTTGGCTGGAGCTATGGCTTTGCGGCCGGAGGGGCTGTCGGCCTGGCCTTGGCGCTGATCCCGGTTACTATTTTCTATGTTACCTTTATTTTGTCTTATTCCGAGCTGGCTACAGCCATTCCCCATGCCGGCGGTCCTTCGGCCTATGCCCGCCGGGGGCTTGGTAAGTTCTGGGGCTATATGAACGGTATCAGTTGCCTGATTGAATTCGTTTTTGCGCCACCGGCCATTGCTCTGGCAGTTGGCGGCTATATTCACAATATGCTGCCGGGCATTCCTGTCCTGACCGCTACCGTCATCGCTTTCCTGTTATTTATCTTTATCAATTACTGGGGTATGAAAACCTCGGCTACCTTTGAACTGATTGTGACCATTGTGGCTCTAGTCGGCCTGGTGCTTTACTGGGCGCTGGCGCTGCCGCATTTTGAACTGTCCAGACTCACGGCAGAGCCCATGCTGCCTAACGGCATGAGTGGTGTGATGGCGGCAGTTCCCTTTGCCATCTGGTTTTATCTGGCCATTGAGGGGGGCGCTATGTCGGCGGAGGAAATGGTCAATCCTCAGAAGGATATATCGATAGGCTTCCTGAGCGGTATGGGCACACTGATGGTGATGGCTTTCGCCACGCTGCTGCTAACAGCCGGCATTACCGACACCAAGCTTGTTGATTCCATTGATTTTCCGCTGCCCATGGCGCTGTCCGGCATTTATGGCGAAGGGTCCTTTATTGTACTGCTAATTAACTTTATCGGATTGTTTGGTCTGATTGCCTCGCTGCATGGCATTATTTTCGGCTATTCCCGCCAGACCTATGCGATGGCCCGAACCGGCTATCTTCCCAAGTTTCTGGCTTATGTCCATCCAAAACACCGGACGCCTGTCTGGGGTCTGATTGTTCCAGGTATGATCGGCTTAGGCGCCGCTCTGACCGGATTAACCAATGTGGTTATTATCATATCGGCCTTTGGCTCGGTAGTGATGTATATTATCAGCCTGGTAAGTCTGTTTGTGCTTCGTTCGCGGGAACCGGAACTGAAGCGCCCCTTTAAAGTATCTTATCCGATTGTTCCCCTGATCAGTATTGCCATGGCCATATTTTGTCTGGGCAGCCTGCTGTATACTTCCAGCGAGGCGCTAACCTGGGTATGCGGCGTGTATGTTGTTTCCATCATTTATTACTTCATCTGGGGGAATAAAAATATCCGTCCCTTTGAAGAAGAATTCGGCGTACTGGATGAATTGGATTAATCTAACCGCCAGCCGAGTATCGCTGCGTATTGACAGGATAAAATAGAATATGGTTAACTAAGTGATAAATATAAGTAGTTGTGTGTAAGTGGTTGCGGCGGAGGATAAAGTCATGGTTAAAATAACGGGATTGCTGCGTGAGTTATGTCTGGAGTATACGTACCTGACAGAACCGGATATTGTGATTCTGGAAAATATAGCGGGTCAGCTGGACATAACCGCTGAACTGACAGGGACGGATGTTTTCATTGATGCCCTGTGCAGGAACAGCAGCGACTCAATTGTATTGGCCTGGGCTCATTCTTCCGCCAACCGTTCTTTGTACAACCGCAGCGTGGTCGGTCAATTGGCCTATGCGGAGAAAGAGCCGGCTGTGTATAAAGCACTGACCGGCGGGCAAATTATGCGGGATATCCGCGGCATTAGCCAGGAAGGGGTGCCGATTGCCCAGACGGTTGTGCCGGTTACCAATCTGGCGAAACACGTGATTGGCGTATTGATCATGGAAAAGGATATTTCGGAAGAAATACGGCAGGAGGAACAGGTTCAATTTTTAAGTCAGACGGCGGAGCACCTGAGCCGGACTTTGATGGACTTCACCACGACAGGCTGGGGCTGGGAAGAATGGCTGGGCAGTGGCATTTTCGTGCTTGATCAGGCCGGAGCCATTACCTATACCAATAAGCATGCCGAACGCATGCTGGAGGTATTGTGCGGTGCCGGGGAACTGAAAGAAAACCTGATTACCGCCTTGTCCTACGGTTCGCTGGAGGAACTGGTGGAGGGCTTGAAAAAGGCGGTCAACCTGGAATTTGGCCATGTCAGTTACTTGTGTCAGGCCCATCCTCTGGTTACGGACGGGGAGCTAAGCGGCTGTGTGGTATCGGTACAGGATGTGACCGAGCTGCGGCAAAAGGAAAAGGAACTGGATGTAAAAAGTGCGGTCATTCAGGAAATTCATCACCGGGTTAAAAATACGCTGCAAAACGTAGTATCGTTGCTGCGTCTGCAGATGAACCGCTCCCGCTCGGAAACGGTTCAGAGTGAGTTTGCCACCTGTGTCAACCGCATTCTTTCCATTTCCCGGGTTCATGAGGTGCTGGCCCGGCAATCCTGGGAAACTGTCGATTTGAAGGAACTGGCCGAATACATCGTATCTAACATCGTTGCCGGCTACAGTCTGGCTGAACAGGAGATTGTTACCCAGGTGGAGGGAGCATCCATTATGATACCGGCGCAGCAGAGCGTGCCGGTAGCGCTGGTACTAAATGAATTGGTGACCAACAGCCTGAAGCACGGGATCAAGACTGAGACAGACGGTGAAATCCGGGTAAGCATTTGGGAAACGGCCGGCTGTATTACCATTCAGGTGATTGACAGCGGCGCCGAGACGGTGCTGAAGCAGTTGCCGGCAGGCAATAAGCTGGGCCTCTATATTGTCCAGTTGCTTATTTGCGATCAACTGGGCGGTTCATTTTCCCTCAGCCGGCAGCACGGCTCAACAGTTGCGACCATATCTTTTCTTTCAGGTGGAAAGGAGCAGACAGTGTGAAACCATTATCCATATTGCTGGCCGAAGATGAAGTACTGATCCGGGTAGATATTAAGGAGATGCTGGAGAAAGCGGGCCATATTGTCTGCGCCGAATGCGGCGATGGAATGAGGGCTATCGAACTGGCCAAACAGACAGCGCCGGAGCTGGTCATTCTGGATGTGATGATGCCGGGGCTGGACGGGATCGAGACAGCCAAGGTGATGCACAGTCTCAACATACCGGTGGTTATGGTAACGGCCTACAGTCAGCCTAATACGATCAAACGGGCGGAAGCTGTCCATGTGTACGGTTATCTGATTAAGCCGGTATCGGAAAAGAATTTGCTGGCTACCGTACAAATCGCCTATGGACGCTGGCAGGATATGTGTCAGGTCCATCAGGAACTGCAGGCCACCAAGGAGCAGCTGGAAAACCAGAAGCTGATCGCCCGGGCCAGAGCGTTTGTCCAGGACCGGCTGAACCTTTCGGCCCAGGAGGCGCATAACCGGATGCTCCGGGAGGCCATGCGGCATCAGGTGACGGTAGCCCAAATTGCCCGGCGGATTATTGATCGGGAAAAGAAATGAAATGAAGTAAAAGGGAATAAGTTGGCAAAAGAGCCTGTAGAAAAAGCTGTCCCTGGGGCGGTCTTTTTTAGCAGCTCTTTTTTTATTGCAGGCAAGGAAAAGAGTATTTGCCGGCTCTTGCCGACAGCGGTAAAAATGCCTGCCGGGGGAGTAGCCGGAAAAGACCGGGGAGGAAGCGCTATGCAAGACCTGATAAGTGTTGGTATTGATGTGGGAACTACCACAACGCAGCTTATTTTCAGCCGGATCAGGGTGCAAAATACGGCGGCGCCCTGGATGATCCCGGAGCTGAAAATTACCGGAAAGGAGGTTATTTATCAAAGTCCGGTTTATTTTACGCCGCTGCTGGCGACGGATACTATCGACGCGGCAGGTTTGCAGGACATGATTGCCGGAGAATACAAAACGGCCGGCTTTCACAAGGAGGAGGTTTCTACCGGTGCCGTTATCATTACCGGCGAAACGGCCCGTAAAGAAAACGCGGCAGAAGTGGCGCTGGTACTGGCGGAATTTGCCGGAGATTTTGTCGTGGCCACCGCCGGTCCTGATCTGGAGGCCGTATTGGCCGGCTGTGGAGCCGGCGCCCAAGAGGCGTCAAAGCGATTGTCCGGAAGGGTTATGAACATGGATATCGGCGGAGGTACCAGTAATGGAGCGGTGTTTTGGGAGGGCGAAGTGGTAGACGCGTTTGCCCTGGATATTGGCGCCAGGCTGATTCGCTTTGACAGTGAGGGAAGGGTGACGCATATCGCGGAGCGGATTAAACCGCTGTTGGCTGTTCTGGGCGTACCGCTTGCCTTTGACCGGATACCGGAACTGGCTGAGTTACGGCAGGTGACCGATGCCCTGGCCGATGTCTTTTGGCGGCTTCAACAGCAGCATCCTTTGCCGCCGGAAACCCGGGAACTGTTTATTCACCACCCTCACCAGGGGCTGGCCGTAGAACATATGCTGTTTTCCGGTGGTGTGGCCGAGGACATTTATGATAGCCAGGGACCTGACAGAGACAAAGAACTGTTTCGCTTCCAGGATATCGGTCCGTTGCTTGGCAGGTCGATTCGGGATAAATATTGGGAAAAGGGGACACCTCTCCTGGAGCCTAAGGAAAAAATCCGGGCCACTGTTATCGGGGCAGGCAGTCATGCCTTTACTATAAGCGGCAGTACGGTGTTTTTGACGGAGGATTTGCTGCCGCTTAAGAATGTGCCGATTGTCAGACCCTTTGCCGGAGTGGAAGACCTGGACGGACTGGGCGCGGCGATTGCTTTTCAGATCAGGCTGTACGGCGACGAGCAGGTGGCCATTGCATTTTCGGGGCCCCGGTCGCCCTCCTACCGGCAGATACAGGCGATGGCTGCCGACATTGTTGAGGGAATGAGCTTGAGTACCAGACCGCTCGTCGTTATTGTAGAACACGATTTTGCCAAAGCGTTGGGGCAGGCGCTGCGCGGCCTGGTGCAAGGAACGAAGAAAATCCTTTGCCTGGACGGGATTCGGGTAAAGGGCGGTGACTATGTGGATATAGGAAACCCGGTGGCCCAGGCCGTGCCGGTTATTGTAAAAACCTTGATTTTTAGCTGACAAAAGAGGTGCGCTATGCTGTTGAGAACAAAATTATTTGGAAAGACCTATCGCTTTAAAGACGTAAAAGAAGTGCTGGCTAAAGCCAACGAGGAAAAATCCGGCGATCAGCTCGCGGGTATTGCGGCGGCCGATATGGCGGAGCGGGTTGCGGCGAAGGTGGTGCTTGCCGAGCTGACGCTGGAGGATTTAAGAAACAATCCGGTGGTGCCCTATGAGGAAGATGAGGTCACCCGGGTGATTCAGGACGCCGTGGTAGTCGAAGAATATAACAAGATCAAAGCGATGACGGTTGGTGATTTCCGGGAATTCATTCTTAAGGCCGAAGGACAGACGCTGCAGTCCGTCAGCAGCGGATTAACGGCGGAAATGATAGCCGGTGTGGCAAAATTGATGAGTAATTTGGACCTGGTCTATGGGGCCAGAAAAATAGAAAATACGGCGACCTGCAATACGACGATCGGCCGGAAAGGGACGTTTTCTTCCCGGCTTCAGCCCAATCATGCCACTGATGATATTGAGGGAATTATGGCCTCTGTGATGGAAGGGATCAGCTATGGCATCGGTGACGCTGTTATTGGACTCAATCCGGTGGTTGATACGGTAGAAAGCATTTCGCTCATTCTACGCAAATTCAAAGAATTTATGCTTACCTGGGATATACCGACGCAAAACTGCGTATTGGCCCATGTAACCACTCAGATGGAAGCGCTGAAGCAGGGAGCGCCAATGGATTTGATGTTCCAGAGTATTGCCGGCTCGCAAAAGTCAAACGAAGCGTTCGGCATTCATATGGCCTTGATGGATGAGGCCTATCAATTGATGGGGCAGCGAAAGAGTTCGACCGGCAGCAATTATATGTATTTTGAAACAGGTCAGGGTTCGGAGCTTTCCTCAGAGGGGCATCATCAGGCTGATCAGGTGACGATGGAGGCCCGGTGCTATGGTTTTGCCAGAAGGTATAAACCGTTCCTGGTCAATACGGTGGTAGGCTTCATTGGTCCTGAATATTTGTATGACGGCAAACAGGTCATCCGGGCTGGCCTGGAAGATCACTTTATGGGTAAACTAAGCGGGCTGCCGATGGGAGTGGATGTTTGCTATACCAATCATATGAAGGCTGACCAGAATGATCTGGAAAATCTGGCACTTTTGCTGGCTTCTGCTGATTGCACTTATTTTATGGGAATCCCCGGTGGCGACGATGTCATGCTTATGTACCAGACGACCAGCCATCACGATGTGGCGGCTATCCGGGAGATTACCGGTAAAGGTCCCATCGCCGAGTTTGCCGCCCGGATGGAGAGCCTTCGGATAATGAGAGGCAACCGACTGACCGAACGGGCCGGTGACCCGTCAATATTTATGATTCCGGGGTGAGAAGGATGAAACAGGATGAAATTCAGGATATTGCCGCCATAGATTATACCGACAGGGTGACCATTGACCAGCCTTATGATTATGAAATCTGCCGGCGGATGAAAAAAACGACCAATTCCCGAATTTGCATCGGCCGGGCCGCCGACCGGTTTAAAACGGAAACGCTGCTCCGGTTCCGGGCCGACCATGCCGTGGCCGTCGATTCGGTATGGTCCGATGTGGATGAAGCCTTGATCGATGAGTTAGGGTTTTTTAAAGTACAAACACTGGTGCGCGATAAGGAAGAGTATATTACCAGGCCGGACCTGGGACGGCTGTTTTCCGAAGAAACACTGCAAAGGGTAAAGAATAGCTGCGTAGCGGCGCCGGAGGTGCAGATTCTCGTTGCCGATGGACTAAGCTCCCATGCTATTACCGCCAATATCGGGGATATCTATCCGGTTATTGTCGATGGACTGACGGCGGAGGGCTACCGCTTGGGAACGCCAATTTTTATTAAATATGGCCGGGTGGCTACCATGGATAAAATAAGCCAGGCCCTCGCCGCAAAGGTGACCATTCTGCTGATCGGGGAACGGCCCGGACTGGCTACCGGCGAAAGCATGAGCTCATACCTGGCCTATGAAGCAAGCCCTCTTAAGCCCGAGCATCAACGCAACGTGATCTCCAATATCTATAAGAAAGGCACGCCGCCGGTGGAGGCCGGGGCGCAAATTGTGCAAATGGCCTGTTTGATGATGAAAGAGAAAAAGAGCGGTATTGAACTTAAGCTGTAGGAGAGAAAAGATGGAAATCAGAAGGATTATTTTGCTTGCCTTTTTCATTGGATTAAGCTATATGGGAGCGGCGGTTAAAATATTAGGCACCATCGCATTTGATTCCATGCCGGCTTTTTTAGCCGCCTTACTGCTAGGGCCGGCGGGCGGCGCTGCGGTCGGGGCGGCCGGTCACTTTTTCACAGCCGCGTTATCGGGTTTTCCGTTGACCTTGCCGGTGCATGTTCTAATTATGGGCGAGATGGCGTTGGCCGCTGCGGCTGTGAGCTGGATCTACCGCCGGCTGCGGGAACAGCCGCGGGCCAAACGAGTGGCCGGTATGGCTGCAGTGGCGGCCGGTTGCCTGATTAACGGCCCCCTGTCATTGCTGCTGTTATACCCCTGGCTGCTGCCAGTCATGGGGCGGGCGGCGCTGTTAGCTTATCTGCCGGTGCTGACCGCCGCAGCTTTGATGAATATCGGACTGGCCTTCGGTTTACTCCGGGTTTTGCCGGGTTTTGTCAAAGTGAATGGGAAGGCAGGCAGCAACTGTGAAGATTGAAAAAGTCCGGGATCTTACCCTGATCGAGCTGGAAAAGGGAAGCACTTTAGTGATTGCCTGCGATAGCTGCGGTGGTATCGGATTAAAGGACTGCGATGTATTGAAGGTGCCGCCGGAGGTGACCGGCAGATATACGGCCCGGGTCGTCCTGCTGGAGGTGTTATGTGCGGGAGCCCAAGTCGTATGTCTGGCCAATGCGGTTTGCAACGAGATGAAGCCTACCGGGCATGCTGTCATCCGGGGTATTCAGGCCGAACTCGAACTGGCGGAAATTGAGCAGGTGGTACTGACCGGCAGTACGGAGGAGAATTTCGCCACCTTTGCCACCGGTCTTGGCGTTACAGCGGTCGGGGTGGTTGAAACTGCCCGGCTGCGGGTCAAGCGCTGCCGGGCCGGCCTAACCGTTGTGGCAGTGGGAGCGCCCCTGGTCGGCGAGGAAGTGCTGCAGGCGCAGCTTGTGGGCTATTGCACCATCCGGGAGTTGCTTGCCCACCCTGGCGTGTATGAAATGGTACCGGTGGGTTCAAAAGGTATCCTGGCCGAAGCAGAGCTGTTGGCTGCCTGCCATGAACTGACGTTTATTCCGGAGCAGGCGGTACAGATTGACATGAAAAAATCGGCGGGGCCGAATACGGTAATTCTGGCAGCGGTGGATGAACGGTTTTTGGCAAGGCCTGTCCGGCATGCCGCCCTGGAAGTTATCGGAGAGTTGGCAGCAAAGCAGTGAGACAGAAAAAAATAAACAATGCTCGCAGGCAAGGCCCTGGTGGGGACCGCAACATGGTGTCCGGCCAGGGCTTTTTTTCGTAGAATAGGCGAAAAATAAGTGAGAAAAAAGTGAAAATAACCTATTGCAATTTTCTAAAAACTATATTAAGATTAAAACAAGATAACAAAAGTTACTAATCGTCACATATGTGACGGTGAAGCGGCTCACACAGAAAGGGTATGGTTATGCTTCCTGTAGATAAGCGACTATTGATTAAAGTAGCGCAGATGTATTAT
The DNA here is from genome assembly GCF_900141835.1 of Propionispora hippei DSM 15287. NCBI lineage: Bacteria > Bacillati > Bacillota > Negativicutes > Selenomonadales > Sporomusaceae > Propionispora > Propionispora hippei. The sequence goes on from NZ_FQZD01000008.1 coordinate 113,074, forward strand.
CTGGAGAATAAGAATCAGCATGAAATTGCCGCCCGATTCGGCATTAACCGTACTACTGTCAGCAAGTATCTGAAAAAAGCCATGTTGGCCGGTCTGGTGCAGATATCGATTGTCAACGACGAGTATGAAGACCTGGAAAACCAACTGGAGAAAACCTTTGGTTTGAAGGAAGCCTATATTGTGGATAAGGCCGCTGACTTGGGTAAGGCGGGCATCCGGTTTTTGCGGCGGGTGATTACCGACGGTGATATTGTCGGCTTTGCCTGGGGCAAGACGATGGCCTCCGTGGCTGATGCGGCTATGACGGAAGCCTGTGACCCAGTAGGCGCCGATATGATTCCCCTGGTGGGCGGCCCGGAGAATGTGGACAGTGAATATCATGTCAACACGATTACCTATAAAGTTGCCAATGCCTTTAAGGCCAAGAGCCACTATTTGTATGCGCCGGCTATTGCCGGTTCGGTCGAGGCCAAGGAGATCATGACTCAGGATGCCAACTGCCGTAAGGTCATTGATCTGTGGGAGCGGGTCAGCATTGCCGTTGTCGGTGTCGGTACGCCGCTAAGACATTCCAATCTGGTCTGGTCAGGGACTTTTGGTAAAGAATATGTTGACGCTTTACAGGAGGCCGGCGTGGTGGGTGATGTTTGCTCCCGCTTCTACGATGTGGAAGGCCGGCTGGTTGACACGGTACTAACCGACCGTACCATCGCCATCGACCTGGAGACGCTGAAGAAGGCGAACTACTCTGTCGGTGTAGCCGCCTCGCCGGAAAAGGTGCCGGCCATTTACGGTGCTTTAAGGGGACGGTTTATGAATGTGCTGATCGCCGATGCAGCTACCGCCAGATTATTGCTAGCCTTCCGGCCGGAAAGACATAATCCGGGCAGCGGCTGAATATATAGGGAGTAAGGGAGCTTTCATAGACTGAGTTCTTTTGCGCTTTTTGCTACCGGGAGACAAAGACAACGCGGGCAGGAGGGGGTTGCTTTGGCCAACAAAATGAAAACGCTGCAACCGGGCGACAAGATATACAGTTTATTCGAGTACAAGGAAGTCCTGATACGCGGTAAGGCGGAGCAGTTTCTGATCAAGATTGAGAAGGTTCCTAATGAAGATAAGGACATAAATGAAAAGACATTTTGTCAGCATGTAAGAGCCATGGGCTAAGCACTGATTGCTTATCTCATGGCTTTTTATTATTTACCTCCGGTTTTTTTATGGAGGCATTCTATGTGTGGAAAGTGGAGGAATGATCATGTCAAAAGTTGCATTAGTAGTAGGTGGCGGCCGGGGGCTGGGCTCCCACTTAAGCCGCCGGATGGCTAAAGAAGGTTATGCGGTAGCCGTTGCCGATCTGGTGGAAGAAAACGCGCAGCAGGTGGCGGCCGCTCTGACGGCGGACGGATACCGGGCGATGGCTGTTAAGGTCAATGTCTGTTCCGAAACCGAGATTAAAACCATGGTAGGTCAGGTAGTCGGGGAGCTGGGAAAAATTGATTCGTTGATTTATAATGTGGGGGCAACCATCAGTGCTAAAATTACCGAGTTTGAGCTTAAAAACTTTCAATTTTTGCTGGATGTCAATCTAACGGGCTATTTTCTCTGTGCCCGGGAAGTGGCCAAGGTCATGATTGCGCAGGGCATCCAGGGCTCGATCATTGTAATTAATTCCAAAACAGGCAAAGTGGGCAGTAAGTTCAATCCCGGCTATTCGGCGGCTAAATTCGGCGCTGTCGGTCTGACGCAGAGCCTGGCGCTGGACCTGGCGGAACACAAAATCCGGGTAAACTCCATGATGCTGGGCAACATGCTCAATTCGGAAATGTTTGAAGGGCTGATTCCGCAGTATGCCATTAAGCTCGGCATTCCTGAGTCGGAAGTGAAAAAGGCTTATATGGAAAAAGTACCGTTAAAACGGGGCTGTGAAGTAGAGGATGTGGCCAATGTCGTAGCTTTCTATTCATCCGAACAAGCCTGTTATCTGACCGGCCAGGCAATCAACATAACCGGCGGACAGGTGATGCATTAGTAAAGGAGGGGAAGGGCCTATGTGGAAACTATTCTTGCTGGCGGCGGGGCTGTGGGGGTTACAAGGTTTGCTGGGCTTTTATCAGATGAAGCACTTTAACAGCCATTTTAAAGCGCTAAGGCAGCAGGGAAGAGTGGTGGTCGGCCGTTCTAAAGGCCGGTTTGTCGCCGGCGTGGTGGTGCTGTTCTGTCTGGACGGGCAGGGACGAATTATCAAAGCGGAAAGGATGGCCGGCGTATCCAGCTTTGCCCGGCTGCGGTCCTTTTCCCTGTTTGATGGTTGTGACTTGTTTAATCTGCCGGACAATCCGGTCGGGGCATCCGGGCCGGATAAGCAAACCTGGAAGGCTGTTCTAAACGCGGTGGAAAACTACCGGTCGTTTATGGAAGCAAATAACCACGCAAGCAGGGAGGTGAAGCCGGCCGCAGGTGAACAAGTAACTGCCTAACCGTAATCATACAATATGAATTCAGAAGGAGAGAAGAATGGTATGGATACTCTAATTTGGCTCGCGACAGGTTTTATCGGTATGTTTGATGCCGGCGCCAAGGTATTCGTCGGTATGTTTTCCGGAATTGTTCCTAAATTAATCATGCTGCTGGTGGCGATGAATGCGCTCATCCGCTTTGTCGGACAGGAAAAGGTGGAGAAGCTGGCTCATATGTGCGGCGGCAATCCGCTTTCCCGTTATCTGATTCTGCCGGTAGTTGGCACCTTTTTCTTCTGCAATCCGATGACCTTATCCTTAGGCAAATTCATGCCGGAAAAATACAAACCCAGCTATTATGCGGCCGGCTCCTTTTCCTGCCACACGCTGAACGGTCTGTTTCCCCATGTTAATCCCGGTGAACTGTTTGTTTTCCTGGGCATTGCTGCCGGTATCACCCAGTTGGGTCTGCCTACCGTTGATCTGGCTGTCCGTTACTTCCTGGTGGGTGTGGTGACCAACTTTTTCCGGGGCTGGGTTACCGACTTTACGACAGCCTATGTGGAGAAACAGCAGGGTATCCAGCTCAAAACCGAGGTTACCACAACACAATCGGGGCTAAACGCCTAGAAGGGAGCAAACAAAGATGGCAAACTATCATTCGATAACCGTTACAGCCGGCAGAGGCGGCTTCGGAGGACCTTTAGTGATTACGCCTGATGAAACCAAAAATAAAGTGGTCAATATTACCGGCGGGGTTATATCGCCGGTGGCGCAGCGGATTGCCGAACTGAGCGGCTGCACGCTGGTGGACGGGTTTAAAACCAAAGTGCCTGATCAGGAAATTGCCTGCGTCATTATCGATTGCGGCGGCACACTGCGCTGCGGCATTTATCCGCAAAAACGCATTCCCACTATCAATCTGATGCCGTCCGGCCCCAGCGGCCCTTTGGCCGAGTATATTAAAGCAGACATTTACGTGTCGGACGTCAAAGAGGACAATGTACAGCAAAGCGGCGAAGGGGTGCAGGCGCCGGTCTACCAGACAGCGCCGGTCAAACAGCCGAAATATGACACCAGCAAAAAGATCAGCCAGCAAAGCGGCGGTTTCATGGCTAAGATCGGCAAATTTATGGGCTCGATTACCGGCACGTTTTATCAGGCCGGCCGGGACACTATCAATACCATTATGCGGACTATCCTACCCTTCATGGCCTTTGTCTGCATGCTGATTGGCGTGGTGTTGAGCACCGGTGTGGGCGATGCCTTCGCTAAAATGCTGACGCCGCTGGCCGGCACGGTACAAGGTCTGTTGCTCCTATCGGTGATTTGCTCCTTCCCGCTGCTCTCTCCATTCCTCGGGCCAGGGGCGGTTATTGCCCAGGTTATCGGTGTTCTGGTGGGCGTGGAAATTGGCAAGGGAACCGTTCCTCCCCATCTGGCTTTGCCGGCGCTGTTCGCTATCAACTCTCAGGCAGCCTGCGACTTTATTCCGGTAGGCCTGGGGTTGGCGGAAGCCGAGGCGGAAACGGTGGAAGTCGGCGTGCCGTCGGTGCTGTATTCCCGGTTTATTACCGGTCCGACTACGGTATTTATCGCCTGGCTGGCAAGCTTCGGGTTGTATTCCAATTAGTTTAGAATGTCAATATGGCAATGAAGGTAGCAGGTTTATACCTTCATTGCCATTTTTATCGGAATGAGCATATAGATTGGGAGGATGGTTTCAATGTCACTCGTGTATCAGACTAGGGTTACGGGAATTGGCGAACTGGCGGCGGTTTTTTCCGGTGAAAAAATGATTATTCTGTTCAAGGATAATGCGCCGGAGGAATTGGCTGACTATTGCATCCTGCACAGCGGCAATACTATGTATGGATCAATTCAGGCCGGTGACTGGCTGCGGATTGGCGATAAGGAATTTCGCATTACGTTTGTCGGCGACGAAGTGGAGCAGAATCTTAGCAATTTGGGACATATTACGCTCCGGTTTGACGGACAGACGGACGGCCTGGGCGGCAGTGTGTATCTGGAAGACAGTGAACTGCCGCAGCTTCAGGTGGGAGATTGCATTTCCGTCGCAAGGAAATAAGGCAGTCGGGCGAAAAAAATTCTCGCCGGCCCGGTACGCTTATTTAATTAGCAGGGTTTCTGGTTCAAGGTCCGAATCTTTAATCTTAAAAGGAGTGATGAGGGACCGATGAAAACCAGAGCACTTAGACTGTATGGAAAACAGGATTTACGTTTAGACGAATTTGAACTGCCCCCATTGCGGGACGATGAAATATTGGCCAGAGTAATTACCGACAGTGTATGCATGTCGACCTATAAGACGGTGCTGCAGGGGAGCGAGCACCGTAGGGTTCCCAAGGATATTGCGAAAAATCCCATCATTGTCGGCCATGAATGCTGCGGCGAGATTCTGGCTGTGGGGAAGAAATGGCAGGCTAAGTACAAGGCAGGCGGCAGGTTTGCCATTCAGCCTACGCTGAACTATCAGGGAAGCCCTTTCGGACCCGGGTATTCATACCGGTTTGTCGGCGGCAATGCGACCTATATCGTGATTCCCAACGAAGTGATGGAAATGGACTGTCTGCTCAATTTTAAAGGCGACGCCTATTTTAAGGGATCGCTGGCCGAGCCATTGTCTTCCATTGTGGCTGCCTGCAAGGCCAGCTACCATACGGTGGAAGGCAGCTACCGGCACGAAATGGGTATTAAGCCTAAGGGCAATATGATTATTTTAAACGGGTCCGGTCCGATGGGTTTTCTGGCCGTCGATTATGCCATTCATGCCGAACGCAAACCGGAGCTGCTGGTGGTAACAGGAACTAATGAAGCAAAGCTCAGCCGGGCCCGGCGCTATAACTCGGTTAAGAAGGCGGCGGAGCACGGCATTACTCTGGTCTATGCCAATACCGGACAGGTCGGTGATGTAAAGAAACATCTGCTGGAGCTTACGGCAGGCCAGGGCTATGACGATGTATTTGTCTATGCGCCGTTAAAGGAAAGTGCCGAGCTGGGCGGCGCGCTATTAGGCAAGGATGGCTGCCTCAATTTTTTTGCCGGACCGACAGATAAGAGTTTTACGGCCGAGTTGAACTACTATGATATTCACTACCGCGGCACCCATGTGGTCGGCACCAGCGGCGGCTATCCGGAGGATATGAAGGAAGCCCTGGCGCTGATTGAAGAGGGGCTGATTAATCCGGCGACCATTGTGACCCATATCGGCGGCTTGAACAGTGCAAAGGATACCATTTTGAACTTGCCAGCTATTGATGGCGGCAAGAAGCTGATCTATAGCGGTATAGACCTGGAACTGACGCCACTCAGTGCGTTTGCCGAGTTAGGAAAAAGTCAGCCGCTCTTTCGCGGACTGCAGGCCATTTTGGAGCGGAACGACGACCTGTGGTGCGCCGAAGCCGAAGCCTATCTGCTGCAGCATGCTTTGGCTGGATTGAGAGAACGAAAATAAGAGGAGGCGGTCAGACTGAGGCGAGACGGTGGAGTGTGGCGCTTTTACAGTCCTGCCGTACTGCCGGCAACGGCAGAATACATGGCGGCAGACCGGGTGGTTCGGCTTAATCCGGCGCTTATTACCCTGTTGGACGGCCGTATTGATGCGGTACCGGTGACTGTATTGCAACAGGAAGTGACAGAGCAGGTACGACATTTATTCTCCCGCAGGAAAGTCATGACCTTTCATTGCGACATTAATTTTCCCGATTACGGCGGGTTTGGTGAACCGGCCCCCTGTAGCAATCAGGCGGTGTTTACTCCGGATTTTCTGGCCGGGCTGGCGGCGGATATCCGCTGCCAGGGCGGCTATCTTAATCTGCATATGTTGACCGACCGGCCGCTGGAACGCTGGCGGGAGTACCAAGGTGTCTCGCCGGCTGCCGTGTGCTATCAACTGGATGCGGTGCCCGATCCTGTGTATCACCGGCAGTTGCTGGACAGTATCAATGAGCAAGGCAGCTGCGCCAGCCCGGTGATTGAAATTTTCGGTTCTGACAGCCGGCCGGCCCGAGCGCCAGCGGACACATTTTCTCAGGTTCAGCCATTTTTGAGGGAACTGCCGATGCTGACCTTTCAGGCCGAAGCCACGGCAGCCCGTTCAAGCTTTGCGGCCGGTGGCCTGGCTTCATTTGCAGTTAAAGAATACATCGCTTATTATCAAGAACGCTATAATGGTGCCATCCAGCTGCAGGGTGGCGTCAAACCGGGAACGATACGGGATGCCGCCGCGTTAGGCGCAGACTTTCTCGTCTGCGGCACAGCCATCTTTCGGAGCGGAACGAACAGCCCGGCGGAGATGGTTGATCGGCTGCTGTGGGAATTGGCCGCCGAGAAATAAAAAACAATAGTAAAGTAAAATATAGGAAACCACGCATGAGGAATTAAGTCCACTGCGTGGTTTTTCTATGTTCTGGAGGAGTTTACATATTTCTTATAACTGAGAACTTGGTATAATGTAATTTAGTTATGTTCTGGATGAAAATGGAATTTTATCATAGCCATATCATACACTGCGTTTTTGTAAAGCAACGCCTGCCGGAAACTGTATGAAGATTTCGGAAAATGTAAGCCGCCATACGAACAGGCCGGTAAATGGCTTTGCGACGGGAAAAAGTAATTTGTGTTTTTGTATGGCACGGCATTTGCAAAGTATAGTTAAGAGAAGAGAGGTCATGAAATGGATTTAAAGGAAAAGCTGGTAAACATTATACGGTCGGAAAATCCCAAGGACCCTTTTACCGATGTGCGTTTGGCTAAAATGCTGTCCACCACCCGGGAGACGGTGACCATGCTGCGCAAGGAGCTTTCCCTGGGCAATTCGCGGGAACGGCGTAAACCGTACCTAAAGAAAGCCATCGAGGAGTTGTTCCGGCAAAGCAGTAAAATGACGGTGGCTGAGGCGACTAAGCGATTGATGGAACGGGGTTTTGACATCTCCCGCCATGTAGTGGAAGAGCTGCTCAGGGAGACGGGCATTCCGGCACCGGTGGAGGAGGCTTGTGTCAGGGATACGGTCAATCCGTTTCAGGCACTGGTCGGCTGCCACGGCAGTCTGGAAAAACCGGTCAATCAGGCCAAGTCGGCCATTTTGTACCCTCCCTTTGGACTGCCTACGCTGATTATTGGGGAAAGCGGGGTGGGAAAAACCCAGTTTGCCGAATGTATGTATAATTTTGCCAGGCAGAAACAGGTGATTGCCGACGACAGGCCGTTTATTGTATTCAACTGCGCCGACTATGGCGACAATCCGCAGTTACTGCTGTCCTTGCTGTATGGCTATAAGAAGGGGGCTTTTACCGGCGCCGACAGTGACACGGAAGGTTTAGTTGAGCAGGCCCATAACGGAGTGCTGTTTTTGGATGAAATCCACCGGTTGCCACCTAAAGGGCAGGAGATCCTGTTTTCCATTCTTGACCGGGGGCAGTTTCGGCGGCTGGGAGAAACCAAGGATGAACGGCGGGTCAATATCATCTTTATCGGTGCCACTACGGAAAATATTGAGTCCAGCCTGCTGCTCAGCTTCCGGCGGCGCATTCCGATGATCATTTCGATTCCTTCGCTTCAGCAGCGTTCGTTCTTGGAAAAGGTGGAGATTATTTACGACTTCTTTCAACAGGAGTGCAGCCGGGTCAATGAAAAGGTGTTCGTCGAGGCCAAGGTGATTGAAATCCTGTCACTGAAACGGTTTGGCGGCAATATCGGTCAGCTAAAGAGTACCATTCAGGTGATCTGCGCCAGGGCATTTATGAAATACATTGGCAAAAATGAGGAGTTTATCAGCATTGGCTACGAGGATGTGCTGGAGACCAACACTATGCAGCAGGATTTTGCCCTGGAGGATGTCAATGTGGTGAAAGTCCGCAAGTACATCCAGGATATGATGTTTATTCCTTTCCTTAATAATAAAGCCAGCTTCATCAAGCACATGCAGGAAGGCTCTTACTCGCTGCCGGAGGACTTTTACCGGCAGATGGAACAGAAATACAAAGAACTGACCAAGTTTAATATGGACTCCCGGGAAGTGGAAGAGATTCTGTGGAGTTTCATTATCAACAAGTTCAATAATCTGGAATTAAGCGGCAATACCAAGTCCAAGTATGTTTCGCTCAACGAGCTGGTCAATATTGTGGATAAGGACATTATTGAGCTGGTTAAGGAACTGCGGCTGCAGCTCATCCAGGAGCGGCTGTACCATGATGTGAACGAAAGCATTTTTACTCATTTGGCCATTCACTTGGAGGAAACGGTCAAACGCATCCGGCTGAAGCAGCAGATCATCAATATCAACCTGCCTAAGATCAAACAGGACTTTTCACGGGAGTATCAGTTGGCGGTGCAGTTTGCCGGACAACTGGCAGCACGCAAGCAACTGGAGCTGGTGGAGGATGAAATCGGCTTTATTGCCATGTATATTAAGGCCGCTATTGAGAAAAAGCCCTTTGAAAACCGGGTCAGTGTCGTGGTGGTATCTCATGGACGCATTGCCACCGAGATTGTTACGGTGGTCAAGGAATTGCTGGGGGTGCAGTTCCCGGTGGCTATCGATATGCCGCTCAATGAGGCGCCTTCCATTATCTATGAAAAGATTATCGGCATATCCCAAATTATTGATGAGGGAAAGGGCATTCTTTTCCTGGTTGATATGGGTTCACTAACCAATGTGGGCAAGATCGTCACAGACAAGCTGGCGATTCCCACCCGGACACTGGACAGGGTGGATCTGGTAACGGTGATTGAGGCCGTTCGCAAGGCGTCCATCCCGGAAAACGAGCTGGACGAAATTTACTCCAGCCTGCTCAAATCCCGTTATAATTATCCGGTTTTGACCATTAATGAACCGGCCCGGCCGTTGGCGCTGGTGGCGGTCTGCCTGACCGGTGAGGGTACAGCCTGCCATATCCGGCGGCTGCTGGAGGAGAAGTATCCCGGGGTAACGGTTTTCCAGGTCGGGGCGATGGATGAGCAGCTAAAAAACAAGTTGGTCGAGATCCAGCAGAATTATCAAATTCTGGCCCTGATCGGTACCATCAACCCGGAAATTGAAGGGCTCCATTTCATCGTCTATGAGCCGGGCATGGCCAAAGCGGGTATCCGCGAACTGGATTATGTGCTGGCGGCGCAGCAGGTGGATGAACTGGCGGGCTTTTCCAAGGACGATCTGATCGTGTTTGAGTCGGACGCCCGTTCGCAGAAGGAACTAATTGAGGTCATGTGCCTGCTGATGATCAACAAAGGCTATGTCCGGAAGGAATTTTTAGAATCGGTATTCCGGCGGGAGGCTATCGCCCCTACCTTTATGAAGGGCGGCATTGCCTTTCCCCATGGCGATTCGCTGGCCGTACATAAATCGGCCATCGTGGTTGCCAGGCTGAAGCAGCCTATTATCTGGGGCAGCGGCCCGGTCGAAATGGCTTGTTTACCGGCCTTTAAGGTGAATGATAAGAAGATGGTCAAGGGGATTTTGCGGCCATTCCTAAAAATGCAGCTGATTGACAGTTTGAAACAAAGCAAAAATATGCTTGAGCTAAAAGAAACGCTCTATCGGGAGATGCGAAGCAGTTCCTAATGGCGATAGCAGATAAAAAACTACCGGCAAGGAGTGGACACAATATGTTGGATGCAGATTTATTGGTGCTTGACCTGGAGGCGGAAACATCGCGGGAGGTCATTGAACATTTGGGCAGGCTGATGAGAGAAAAAGAGTATGTGAAGGACAGCTATGTCGAGGCAGTGCTGACCAGGGAGAGCACTTTGCCTACGGGCTTATCGATTGGCAATTTTTATGTGGCCATTCCCCATACCGATTCCAATCATGTGAACCGGTCGACCATCGGGCTGGCGGCACTGAAAAAACCGGTGGCCTTTCATTCGATGATCAATCCGGAGGAGAGTCTGGCGGTGGAGCTGGTCTTTCTCCTGGCGATTAAGGATCCGGGCATGCAGGTGCAGACATTGAAAAATCTCATGGCCGTATTCCAAAACAAGGAACTGCTTATGGCGTTGAAGGCGGCCAAAACCCGCGAACAGGCGGTAGAACTTTTACAGTCTCTGGCGGTATGAGTTAAGACGGACAACAGGCAATACGGCTCTTGCGGGCCATGCAAGATAAATATAAAAAAATATAAGGAGCGTGTTAAAAGATGAGAAGCTTTAATGTATTGTCGGTATGCGGTTCGGGGACAGTGACTTCCTCAATGATTGCCGAAAAGCTGAAGGACGCGATGGAGGAACGGGGGATCAAAATCACCGCGACCGAGGCTAAGCCGACGGAAGCGATGAATCTGGCCCAGGGAGGGAGGTTTGATTTTATTACCCACACCAGTCCCTTACCGGACGGCGATTACGGTATACCGACCATCAGCGCTTTTGGTTTTCTTACCGGGTTTGGCGAAGATGAATTTTTGGAAGAGGTGATGAGCGTTATTGAAGGTCTGGAAGCAAAAAAATAATTCATTTGGTATGAGGAGGAGAAAATATGTTTCTTGAAACACTTAAAGCCATTTTTGATACCTTTGGTGCTCCGGTATTTGTCCCGGTCATTATCTTCATCATTTCCAAGATTCTTAAGGTAGACACCAAGAAATCCTTTTTTTCCGCATTGTATGCCGGCGTCGGCCTGCAGGGCTTTACCCTGCTGTTAAATGCCTTTACACCGATTATTACGCCGGTGGTTAAAAAGATGGTAGAAAGTACGGGCATTCAGTTGCCGGTATTTGACGTAGGCTGGCAGGCCACCGCACTGGTCGCCTTTTCCACCGAAGCCGGCATGGTCTTCCTCGGCATCGGTCTGGTGGTGCAGACTGTGCTGTTCCTGAGTAAATGGACTTCGGTGTTCCAGCCCGGTGATTTGTGGAATAACTATTCCTACATGGTTTGGGGTTCCATGGTTTATCTGGTTACGAAAAATATGATGCTGGCTTTGGGCTGCATGATTTTATTGAATATGTACAGCTTGCTGATTGCCGAGCTGATGGCCAAACGCTGGTCGACTTATTACAAATATCCCAATTGTACCATTATTGCCATGCATAACATTGAAGCTGCCATTTTTACCGTGGTATTTGACCCGCTTTTGAATCTGTTCGGTTTAAACAAGGTAAAACTGAGTCCCCAGGAATTGCAGAAGAAATTGGGCTTTTTCGGTGAACCGGTTTCACTGGGCCTGCTGCTGGGCATATTCATCGGTATCATGGGTAACTTCAAAAACTTGGGCACCCTGGCAGCCTGGGGACAGGTGGCCGTTATGGGTATTGCCACCAGCTCAATTATGGCAATCTTCCCGCGGGTAGCCGGCTTGTTTGCCCAGGCCTTCCTGCCAATCACCGAAGCGGCCAGAAAATCCATCAAGAAGGATGCCAAGGCGCGGCAATGGTTCCTGGGTGTGAACGATGCCACCGGCTACGGCGAACCGGCCACTTTAATTTCCGGTATTATTCTCATTCCGATTATGGTCTTTTTGGCGATTGCCCTTCCCGGCAATCAGGTGCTGCCGGTTGTTGACTTATTGGCACTGCCCTTTATGGTACAAGGGATTGTACCGCTGGTTAACGGCAATATCTTCAAGGTACTCATTACCGGTGCCATCTGGTTTAGTGCCGGACTGTACATGTGCACCTATACGGCACCGCTGTTTACCGAAATCTGCTCAACCGTGGGCGTGCATCTGCCGGTAGGCGCCCTGCTGATCACCAGCTTTAATATTTTAGGCAAACCGCTGATGGGCTTGGTCTTCCTGGCTTTCCTCAGCCAGTCGCCGCTCCTGATCGGTCTGGCCATTGCCGTCTATCTGGTGCTGTACTTCCTGTTCCGCAAAAATAAGGAAGCCGTATACGATTACCTGGATCAGAACGCAATGAAAAATACGGCTGAAGAAGAGAATGGTGCCGTACAAGCATAGGCTGTCCGGGGCTGCCACAACTTGATTTTATTTATAACAGCCTGTAGTGTGGAAAAACAGCTAAGGGTCCCTTTATCATTGCCACAAAGTGACCCAAAAGGCTAGGCCTGTCTTCCAAAATACTTGAAAAATTGCCGGCTTACTAAAATCCGTAAACTCGCTGACGCTCAAACAAATACCCAAAGGGCACAGCGCGGATTTCTTAACGTAAGCCGGCAATTTTTCATCCTGCGGAACGTATTTTCCCAGAAAAGGCCGAACGAAGGACCAAAGAACAAGGCTATTACGCTTTTCTTAGAGCGACGATCCCTTTTGCTGGCCGGGATGCGTAAATGGATGTGTCGATATGCACGAAATGTATGGACTGTTGGCAAAAATGTAGTACTTGGCCGTCAAGCCGCCGGAACGGGGGCATTTGGGGACTGTGGCGAGATAGCTTTTTTGGTTGGCATGTATCTTGCATATTCATAGCGGCAAGAGCGGGACGGTAAGGTAAGCGATGCCGCCCTGCCTGGTAAAGGGAGGAAAATGACGATGCAAAAGACGATGAAAGCGGCGGTACTCTACGGCTTGCGGGATATCCGCTGCGAAACGGTGCCTGTGCCGGACATCGGCCGGGAGGATGTACTGGTAAAAGTAAAGTATGCCGGGATTTGCGGCTCCGATATACCGCGAGCTATGGTGAGCGGCGCCCGCCGCTATCCTTTGATTCTGGGTCATGAGTTTTGCGGGGAAGTTGCTGCCGTGGGCGAGGCGGTCGATAGCTACCGCCCGGGCGACCGGGTAGCGGTGGCACCCTTGATCCCCTGCGGGAATTGTGAGCATTGCCGGGAGGGACATTACGGCCTGTGCGAGCATTATAATATCATTGGCACCGGCAGTGACGGGGCGTTTGCCGAATATACCGGAGTGCCGGCCCGGCACCTGCTGCGGTTGCCGGATCAACTGGATTATGCAACGGCAGCCGGCATTGAACCGGCTACCATCGGCTATCACGGGGTGGCCAAGGGGGGAATTCAGGCCGGCGATACGGTGGCTGTACTGGGCTGTGGGCCAATTGGCCAACTGACGTTGCAATGGGCTAAACTGTTTGGTGCCGCCACCGTCATTGCCGTGGATATTTTTCCCGAAAAGCTGGACCTGGCTAAGTCACTGGGCGCCGATATTCTAATCAATTCCCGTAAGTGTGATCCGGTGCAGCGAATTAAGGAGCTTACCGGCGGCGGTGCCCAGGTGGTACTGGAAACGGCGGGCAGTAAAATCACCCAGGAGCAGGCTGTGCTGGTCGCCCGGAAGCAGGGGAGAGTGGTGTTTTTGGGGATTTCCCACAGTAACTTGTCCTTGCAGGAGAAAACGATTGAGGCCATTTTGCGGGGAGAAATTTCCCTGCAGGGTTCCTGGAATTCCTATTCGGCGCCCTATCCCGGCAAAGCCTGGACAGCGACTCTGGAGTTTATGTCCCAGGGAAAATTGCAGTTTGCGCCGATGATTTCCCATCGGATCAAGCTGGAAGAACTGGCCCATTATCTGGCGGCCATTGCGGACCGCACTATTTCCTTCAACAAAATTCTTGTGGAAATTTAAGGGGGGGATGAACTATGCTGGAGCAGTTAAAAGAAGAGGTGCTGGCTGCCAATCTGGCGCTGCCGGTTCATGGTCTGGTTAAATTTACCTGGGGCAATGTCAGCGGCATCGACCGTGAGCGGGGTTTGGTTGTTATTAAACCCAGTGGCGTGGACTATGAAAAAATGACCGCCCAGGATTTGGTGGTACTGGACCTGGCGGGCCATCAGGTGGAAGGAAAGTTAAGGCCTTCTTCCGATACGCCGACTCATTTGGTGCTATACCGGGCCTACCCTCAGTTAAGGGGCATCGTCCATACCCATTCCACCTGGGCTACGATCTGGGCCCAGTCAGGCCAGAGCCTGCCGGCGCTCGGCACTACCCATGCCGACCATTTTTACGGCAAGGTGCCTTGCACCCGGGCGTTGACCGAACAGGAAATTGACGGGGATTATGAAGTAGAAACAGGCAATGTGATTGTCGAAACGTTCAAGAAACTGGATATTAACAGCATTCCCGGCGTATTGGTACGCAACCACGGGCCTTTTGCCTGGGGCAAGGATGCCCAGGATGCGGTGCATAATGCCGTGATTTTAGAGGAAATCTGCCATATGGCTTATCATACGGTGCGGTTAAACAATACCGCCGGCTCCATTCAGCAGTGCCTGCTGGATAAGCACTATTTGCGCAAGCATGGCAGCGGGGCGTATTATGGACAGTCTTAGGTAAAGAAAGGAATCGAGGTTAAAGCTTCTATATAGGAAAAAGCAACAGGGGAAAATCAGCCGAACTATGGGGAGGCTGATTTTTTTATTTACCGGGGAATCCTAACTTTTCAAGACCTGGGGGAAGCAGGGGTTACAGGAGAACAACGAGAATAGTTTAAACAGACTGTTTTTCGGCTATTTTTGGTTGGCAATGCAGTGAAAATTATGCAAAGCTGACCGGATGAAACAATCGAGAGGACGATTGTTTTAATGAGCCAGATACGGGGGGGAAACCTAAAGGCTAGCGGTGATCTTTTTGGGGGCTTGCTGACGTGTCCGGGCGAATAAATCAGGGTTTTATAATAAGGAGAAGGCGTATGTCCATTGAAAGGTACTGCAATCAGGATTTGATTTTATTTTCAACGTTGTCCGTAAAGGAGGATATACTAAGCTATATGGCAGCCTGCTTATGGCGGCACGGTTATACGAAAGAGAGTTACCGGGAGGCTGTTTTGGCACGGGAAAGGGTGTATCCTACGGGACTTGGCGGCGAAACGATCGGAATTGCCATTCCGCATACCGATATTGTTCATGTGATTAAACCGGCGATTTGCCTTTGCATATTGAAAGATCCTGTGCAATTCGGCCTAATGGGGGGCGAGGATGCGGAAACGGTGCGGGTGTCGGTTGTTTTTATGCTGGCGCTGAGGGAACCGGAAAAACAATTGGAGGTGTTGCAAATGGTTATTACCATGCTGGAACAGGAGCATTACCTGAAATCTCTGCTGCAGTGTTGTTCGACAGAGGAAGCTTTGTCTGTTCTGGTACAGGCAGCAAGCCGTTAATCATGGATGACAAATAAGGCGGGAGGAAACGGGATGGCGATCAAAAAGAGAATTTATATTTGCTGTGGCACAGGCATTGCCACTTCGACGGTTATCGCAAGAAAACTTAATGAGGTGCTCAAACAGTATAAAATTACGGCTGATGTCAGTCAGTGTAAGCTGACGGAAGTTGTCTCACGCGTGAGGGCCGTTAAGCCTGATTTGGTCATTAGCGCCACGCAGATTCCCGGCGGCATAGGGGATGTGCCGGTTTTGCTTGGACGGGCCTTTCTTACCGGAGTTAATAAGCAGCAGCTTATTGCGGACGTTGTTGCCATTTTGGAAAAATAAAGTACAGTTAAGTATGCGGGAGCAGATATATGGAGCTTATCCTGAAGGTTTTTACCTATGTTATCGGCTTAGGCGTAACGGTCATGATGCCGATTATTATTACGATCTTGGGTCTTATCTTTCGTAAAGATTTTTCCGTGTCTTTTAGGGCCGGTCTTACCGTTGGCATGGGCTTTGTCGGACTGAAAACCATCATCAGCTTGTTGCTGCATACCATCGGCCCGGTTAACCAGGGGCTGGTGGAGCGGCTGGGGTTCAAGCTGACAGCGGTTGATATGGGCTGGAGCTTCGGCTCTTCCATTGCCTGGGGGACAGAGGTAGTGCCTTTCGTGTTTTTGGCTATTGTCGGCACCAATGTAGCTATGGTGTTTTTAGGCTGGACTAAGACGATGGATATTGATATATGGAACTTCTGGCATCCCTTATTTATTGCCAGCGGCCTGTATATGACGACAGGGAGCATGCTGCTTGCCGTGATTAGCGCGGTAATTAATATGGCTATTATTTTTAAAGTGGCCGACTGGACGCAGAAGGATTGTGAAGAGGTGCTGGGGCTGGATGGAATCTCGCTTCCCCATATTCAGACTTCCGCCTGGGCCCTGGTGGGCTATCCGCTGAACTGGATACTGGATCAAATTCCAGTGATAAAAGATATTAACTGGACGACCGAGGGGGTTCAGGAAAAGCTTGGACTCATTGGTGAACCGATGATCATGGGGTTGATCATTGGTTTGGTATTGGCCTGGGCGGCCGGGTTTGATTTTGCCCAGAGCGTCCAGACCGGCGTTGTCGTTGCCGGTTGCCTGGTGCTGATGCCGCGGATGGTGTCGCTGCTCATGGACGGGTTGATCGTGATCGCCGAGGCGGCCAAGGAATTTATGGAAAGCCGGTTTCATGGGCGTAAAATCTATATCGGGCTGGATTCATCGGTAGCGATCGGCCATCCCTTTGTTATGGCCATGGGACTTTTAATGATTCCGGTTGTTATGGGACTGGCCTTTATTCTGCCGGGCAATACCACACTGCCGCTGGCTGATTTGTCGGTTTTGAGCTTTTTCATGGTTTATGCCATTGTTCCCTCGAAGGGTAACTTGTTCCGGGGAATTGTGATCGGTGTGGTCATTTCCATTATTCTTTTGTATGTTTCCAGCTATGCTGCCCCGGTCATGACCCAGTTAGCCGGGCAGTTGAAAATTGCCATGCCGCCGGGCACTATGCAGATTACCTCACTGGCTCTGGGGGCTCAGTGGTATACCTGGCTGGTGTATGCCGCCCTGAACTGGCTTGGTGGTGGCGGCTGAGCAGAAGTTTCTGCTCGGGAGACAGAAGAGAAAATAACAAAAGCGGCTTGGACAGCAAAGTCCAGGCCGCTTTTGTCGCAGTCCGGAAATTTTTCAGGGGTAGCCGATAGGTGTGGGCTGTAACCAAAACAGCAAAATGGTTTGCAGATAATGTTAGCATAGCGGCCGGCGGTATAATTTGTTGGCTTTAAGGAGTATGGCAGGTGAGGCGGCGGTGGTTTTGCCGGTCATTGAGACAGGGGATTTTTTGGTTTGGCACAACACTTGCATTAAAAATAGGCAGGCGGAAGGCTCTTTCCCCAAACAGGAAAATCATAGGAGCAAAGGAGGATTTACGCACCGTGGATTTTACTCAGCTACTTAGGCAAGAACTGATGATTGTGCCGCTTCAGGCCAATAGCCGGGAAGCAGCATTGGAAAAAATGGCCGACCGGCTGTGGCAGCAGGGGTATGTAAAAAATTCGTATTTGGCGGCGGTAAAAAAGCGGGAAATTAGTTTTCCAACCGGACTGTCGACAGGAAGCATCAATGTGGCTATTCCACATACCGATGCGGAGCATGTATTGCAGGCAGCTATGGCAGTGGGCGTGCTGGACAGGCCGGTTTTGTTTTCCAGTATGGAAAACCCTCAGCAAACAATTGCAGTATCACTGATCTTTATGCTGGCGTTGAAAGAACCGCATGAACAGCCGGTGTTCTTGCAAAAAGTTGCCGGTATATTGGAAAATGAAGGCTTGCTGCAAAGTTTAGTTTTGCAAACTGACACAGCTGGTGCGTACCGTTTGTTATTTGGCGTGTTTTCGTAAGGTCCGGACGGTAAGATAATGCAAAATCATAAAGAGTAGGGGGATTGGACAATGGCTGGTGAAAAAAGAATTCTGGTTGCCTGCGGGGCAGGCGTATGCACATCCACTATGGCGATTAACAAACTGAGAGACGCGCTGGACAAGAGAGGCAAGCTCAAATTGGTGAAGATCAGTCAGTGCAAAATTGCCGAAATTTCATCGATGGCGGCAGCGCATGATTTGGTTGTCGCTACGACGCAGGTATCGGCTAAGATTTCGATTCCGGTCGTTACGGGGACTGCTTTCTTAACAGGGGTTGGGATAGACCGGGTTGTGGAAGAGATCATCGGGCATTTGAAAATTTAAAACAGGGGGGGACGAAGCTATGGAAATTATCAATTACATTGTCAGCCTCGGCGCCAGCGTAATGATGCCGATCATTATCACTATATTGGGAGTATGCCTGGGCGCCAAATTGAGCCGGGCCATTCGTTCCGGACTGACGGTTGGCGTAGGATTTATCGGGCTGAATTTAGTCATCGGATTGTTGACAAGTACGCTGGGGCCGGCGTCGCATACTATGGTGGAACGTCTGGGCTTGCACCTGACCGTTATTGATGTGGGTTGGCCGGCGGCTGCAGCCATTGCGTTCGCCTCGACGGTGGGGGCTATTATTATTCCGATCGGTTTGGCAGTCAATGTGATCTTGCTGCTTACCAAGCAAACCAGAACGATTGATGTGGATATTTGGGATTACTGGCATTTTGCTTTTACCGGTGCTTTGGTTACCGCAGCAACCGACAGCATTTTCTGGGGAGGCTTTGCGGCGGTTGTCAACATGATTATCGTATTTTATTTGGCTGATTGGACGGCGCCGGGAGTGGAAGAATACAACAAATTACCCGGCGTTTCCTTGCCGCACGGTTTTTCGGCGGCCTATGTACCGATTGCCATTGTGATTAACAAGGCGATTGATATGATTCCGGGGATTAGAAATATCAAGGCTGATCCGGAAACTTTGCAGGAACGGTTTGGGATTTTTGGGG
The DNA here is from genome assembly GCF_900141835.1 of Propionispora hippei DSM 15287. Lineage (NCBI taxonomy): Bacteria > Bacillati > Bacillota > Negativicutes > Selenomonadales > Sporomusaceae > Propionispora > Propionispora hippei. The sequence goes on from NZ_FQZD01000008.1 coordinate 132,026, forward strand.
AACCGATTATTATCGGCAGTGTATTGGGACTAATTATCGGCGTTCTAGCCGGCTATGATGTTAAGACGATATTAACGGTAGGTATCACCATGGGGGGCTGCCTGGTTTTGATTCCGAAAATGGCAGCCATGCTGATGGAAGGCTTGTTACCTATATCTGATTCGGCTCAGGAATTTATTCAAAAACGGTTCAAAAATGCCGGAAAAATTTACATCGGTTTGGATTCGGCCGTGGCCATCGGTCACCCGGCTTGCATGGCTGCTGCCTTGGTGCTGGTGCCTATCACCATCATTCTGGCTGCCGTGCTGCCCGGCAACCGCGTACTGCCGTTTGCCGATCTGGCTGTGCTGCCGTTTATGCTGGCTATGGTAGTTCCTGTCACGCGGGGCAATGTATTCAGAACCTTTATTGTCGGACTGGTCATGGTGGTTGTAGGTTTGCTGATTGCAACCGATATGGCACCACTGCATACCCAACTGGCCATCAACGCTAATTTCAAAATGCCGAGCGGTGCTACCCAGATTGCCTCCATTTGTGACGGAGCCAATCCCTTAACCTGGCTAATATTGCAGATAACCGGTCTTAAAGCGGTGGGCGTAGCCGTGTTGGTTGCCATTATCGGCGTTATGGCTGTGATCAACAAAAAGATTACCAAACGGCGGGATGCCGTGGAAGATTTACAGGCTTGATTAATACAAAGCGTGGTTCCTGGAGCATGAGGCGGGAACCGCGCTGCCACAGCAAAGGAGGAAACCGGCATGTTGCTTGAGAATTTGCGCAAAGAGGTTTTGTCTGCGGCTTTGCAGCTCATCCGTTACGGTTTGGTAACGCTTACGGGGGGGAATGTCAGCGGCCGGGATGAACAAACCGGGTATATCGCTATCACGCCCAGCGGAATGGATTATGAGAAGCTAAATCCGGCGGATATTGTGATTATTGATGGGGCGGGAAATACGGTGGACGGGAAGTGGAAGGCTTCCGTGGATACCAAGGATCATCTTTATATCTACCGGCAGCGTCCGGATATTCAAGGAATTATCCACACGCATTCGCCATATGCCTGCAGCTTTGCTATGCTGCACCGTGAAATCCCCTGCTGCAGCACGACGCTGGCCAATGAGGTGGGGGGCAGTGTGCCTGTAGCCAGATATACGCCGGTGGCTGAAGCCGCAATCGGTCCGGCTGTTATGGAAGTGCTGGGCGATAAGAATGCCTGTCTATTGGCCAATCATGGTGTCATTGCCGTTGGCCATTCAGTCCGTCATGCGCTGGTGGCCGCCGTTATGCTGGAGGATGGCGCCAAGGTATATCACCTGGCCAGTTTAAAGGGTGAGCCGGTGCAGTTGCCGCCGGAAGAAATAGAAAAAGCCAGAAATGTTTTTCTTTATACCTACGGGCAAAGCTCATAAGATTATGGTTAACAAAATAGGCGAAAACATGGTAACATAGAACCGGGCAGTGTTTGATTTGTCTTTATAGAAAGCTGCAAGGAGGAGAGTTGCATTGGGGAAAGCAGACAGTCTGCGGTTGTTGCTTGGCAGTGAAGATAAAAAAAATCCCTATACCGATCAGGAACTGGCACAAAAACTGGCAATTTCCCGGGGCGAAGCGACTCTTCTGCGGCAGAGGATGAAGATTCCCGATTCAAGGGAACGAAGAAGGCCGGTATTATGTGAAGCTATCCGGCAGATTATGGACAGCGAGCCTCATCTGGCAAAGCGGACTGTGACCGAAAAGCTGCGCCAGATGGGATTTGCCGTATCCCGCTTTACTACGGAGCAATTACTGCAAAACGATACGTACCGCCAGTCGCCGGAAGCTGCGGTGCCGCCAGGTATACAGCAGCCGGTGGCGGAATATGGCGGTAAAGAAATTACCGGTATGGCCTTTGGGCATTTGATCGGTCAAAAAGGCAGTCTGTTTCCTGTCATTGAGCAGGCCAAGGCAGCTATTCTCTATCCTCCCAAGGGGCTGCATACGCTGCTGTTTGGTGCGACAGGCGTTGGTAAAAGCGATTTGGCGGAAGCTATGTACCGCTTTGCGATAGAGACAGGCAGACTTAATGCAACGGCGCCCTTTGTGATGTTCAACTGCGCCGATTATGCCGACAATCCCCAACTGCTGCTTTCGCAACTGTGCGGACATGTGCAGGGAGCGTTTTCCGGTGCGGAACGGCAGAAAGAAGGTTTGATCGAAAAAGCCAATGAGGGCATTTTATTTTTGGATGAGATTCACCGCCTGCCGCCGGAGGGACAGGAAATTTTGTTTTATCTTATTGACAAGGGGCGGTTCCGGCGCTTGGGCGAGACTGAAAGCCTGCGGCAGGCTTCAGTCATGCTGATTATGGCTACTACCGAGTTGCCGTCGGCTTCATTGCTGGCGACCTTTAGGCGGCGTGTGCCGATGGTCATTGAATTGCCCAGCCTGCAGGAAAGGCCGCTGTCTGAGCGGTTGTTGCTGATTCATCATTTTTTGCGGCATGAAGCGCAGCGCACCGGCAATACCCTGGCTATTGATGCCGATGCGGTGCGCGCCTTGCTGCTTTATGATTGTACCGGCAATGTCGGTCAGCTGTCCGCCGATATACAGGTTGCCTGTGCCCGGGGATTTTTGAACTTGATTACCGGCGGTAACCGGAATATTTCCGTTACCGTGGCCGATTTGCCGGCTCATGCCCGCCGCGGACTGCTTAAAGTACGGCACCAGCGGGATAAACTGGATAAATTACGGGTAACCGGCTATGAAATCGCGCCCGGTAAAGACGATATGGTATATATGGATGAGCTGTATACCTGGCCGCGCGAGATATACTCGTATATTGAGGAGCGGTATGGAGAACTTTCCTGCCAAAAGCTCTCCCAAAAGGAGCTAAACCGGATTATTGGGGCGGAATTGGAGGATAAGCTTCGCCAGTGGATCAAGCGGGCCGATGAAACGGCGGAACTTGTTAACAAGACTGATTTATACAAGGTGGTAGGCCGGTCGATTGTTGATATTGTGGAAAGCATGCTGGAACGGGCCGAATCGATGCTGGGACATGCCAATGAACGGATTGTGGTTGGATTATCCATTCATTTGACTGAAACGTTAAAGCGCCTCAAACAGAATAAGGCGATTATGAATCCCCACCTGGAAAAAACAAAGCATGAATATGCCCGTGAATTTGCCATCGCCCAGGATATGGCCGAATGTTTTGCCCGGCATACGGGAATCCGGCTGCCGGAGGAAGAGATTGGCTTTATTACATTATATTTAACTATGTACTGCCGTCAGGATAATGAGGGCAGAGTGGGAATCCTGGTGTTGTCACACGGTCATGTGGCGGCGGGCATGGCGGAAGTAGCCAATCGTTTATTAGGCGTAAATCATGCCAAAGCGGTGGAGATGTCGCTGGATGAAAGTCCGGAAACAGCCTTGGAGCGTACGGTGGAGCTGGTGATGCAGATTGATGAAGGCAAGGGTGTGCTTTTTTTAGTTGACATGGGGTCGCTAGCCGACTTTGGCACCCGGATTACCGAATTGACCGGCATACCGGTGCGATCGGTCGGGCCGGTTTACACCATGATGGTCATTGAAGCCGTTCGCCGTGCGTTGCTGCCGGAAGCCAGCCTGACAGAACTGGCGGACAGTATAGGTCAGTCCTGCATAAGTATGACCAGTGCGAAACAGGAGCTGTTGCATAGTCCGTCAGGCAAGCCGGTGATTTTATCGGTCTGCATTACCGGTCAAGGCGCAGCGCTGCAGTTGCAAAAGGAATTGGACCGGAAACTGGGGCAAGCCGGCGGTGTGGAAATTATTTGCCTGGGGCTGGCCGACCGCCAAGCGTTTACGCAACAGGTCGGACAAATTATGAGTACCCGTACCGTCCAGGCTGTCGTCGGAACTTTGGATCCTCATATTCCGGGGGTTCCCTTCATTACGGTTGAGCAGGTATTGAGTAACAATCTGCCGTCTGTTTTTAAACCGATGGCGTATAAGCCGGCGGCTTTACAGGATATTATTAAGGAAGAGCTTATTTTCTTTCCCAATCAGGAGGCAAGCAAGCCGCAGATTATTGAATTGCTGGCGGAAAGTCTGATCAGCCGGAATTTGGTTAAGCCTCAGTTTGCGGCTGACGTAATGAAGCGGGAGTTAATCGGTGTACCGGTATTGAGCCTGCGGGTGGCCATTCCTCATGGCGAAGATCCCCGTTATATTCAACAAACTTCAGCCGCGTTGGCCGTATTTCCTGAGGCGGTTCCCTGGGGGGAAAATTACCGGGTAAATATAGTCTGTATGCTGGCGGTAACTGCCGATGGCAAAGAAATCGTGCAGGCACTGGGGGAACGATTGACGAATGATGCTTTGGTGGAACGTTTGTTAGGTACGCAGAGTGCGCTGGAAGTCAGAGAAATTCTCCTGCAAGATTTATAAGAAGAAAAGTACAGCTATAAATAGCTGTATTTTTTTGTGGCTATTGCCGATAAGAAGTTTTAAAAAATTGTTGCCCCATAGAATTTCGTCTATTTTTTCAAAGTGTATTCCAATAGAGTACCGCGACAATAAAAAAGGAAGCGATTTACGGCGACCATTATCAGTAAAGGAGAGTGAAATAATGTCAATTTCTTCGATTAGTAACAACTGGACGTATTATCCCCATCATAGTCGGAAAAATAGTTCGACCAGCAGTATTGCGGACACTACCGCAACGGACGATAGCCAGGCGCAAAGCGCCTCTAGCAGTACTGACTTGGATGACACTTCGATTCAAGACTTGTTCAGTGGTGTGATGAGCCAGGGCCTGCTGCCTGTCAGCAGCAGCGACGAGGACGGAACCGATGAAACCGGTAGCGATATGGCTATGGCCATGATTATGCCGCCACCGCCGCCATCAATGGACAACACTGCGGCGACACCCAGTAACGAAGATGCTATCAGTGTTTTTCTGGACAAGGGGCAAAGCGGTACGGCTACGGGAACCGATGTAAACGGTATCCAGCGTGTCCTGGCGCAATCGGGCAACCAGACCGGGGCTGCGCAAACAACCTCGGACAGCACCGGTGCGACTGACAGTACACTGACCTTGCAGTCCTTTCTGGAAAAGGTAAAAAACGGTACGGTAACCGATTCCGATCTGAGCGCCTTGCAGGCCTTGCTGAATACAGCTCAGGGGCAGTCGGGAATGATGCCGCCGCCAACACCGCCGGAGCAGACGGACAGCAATTCGGTCAGCGGCGCTAGGCAAAGCCAACTGGTCAATGCCATTCAGTCGTATGAAAATACCGGAACAGTGTATGGTGACAACTCCTCCTGGAGCAGTTAACATCAAAAACAATATGCCAAGAGGGAAGCTGCAGTGATACAGGAGACGCAGCTTCCCTCTTGGCATATTGTTGTGGAATGTTAACGGACTGTCCGGTGCTTTTGAACATAGCCGACTACCAGCACCAGCACTACCAGAGTGGTATGGAGAAGGGGCTGATAATTGGCCGTGAAAGCGTGCAGTGCCGGGTCGGTCACGATCATTTCCGAAGCGGCATAGCCCAGAATGCCGGCACCGGCATACACGATAATGGGAAATCTGTCCATTAAATGGCTCAGCAACTGGGCGCCGAACATGACCAGAGGAATGCTGGCCAGCAAACCGAGCACAATGAGCAGGTATTTGCCCTCCGGCACGGTATTGGCCACACCGGCTAAGGCCAATACATTGTCCAGACTCATAATGACATCGGCCAGGACAATCATTTTGATAGCTTCCCGCAAACAGGCGGCCTTGTGGCAGGTTACCTCGGATTCATCCTTGTCCAGCAGTTTGATGGCAATCCAAATGAGCGCCAACCCGCCGGCAAACCGGAGATAGGGGACATCCAGCAGAGAGGCAGCCGTGAAGGTAAGTGCAATGCGCAATCCTACGGCGGCGGCGCTGCCCCAGCGAATAGCCAGTTTCCGTTCGTTTGGCGGCAGATTTTTGCTGGCCAGGGCAATGACTACGGCGTTGTCGCCGCTCAATACTAAATCAATCAGCATGATGCCGCCGAATCCTAAAAGCCACTCAAGCGAAAAAGAAGGTAAGAAATCCATCAATATATCGCCTCCAAAAAATAAAGACCCTGCCTCATTCGTGAGTCAAGGTCTGGCTTGCAAAAAAATTGCCAGCATAGCCGGGACTTAAAAAATCCGTGTTTGACGACATATGCTGTAAGGCTACTCCCCTTGGTATTTATAGCCCTATGGTATCATAGGGCAAAACAGGTTGTCAATCGGAACAGAGGGATAAACGATAGAAACGGCTTGTAAAAATTCCGGTGAATTTCCCGAAAAATACAGGAAATTTTGTAGAAAAATAGAATAATATAGCAAGTCTATTTGTTTATTTTGTATTTATATTTAAATTTTCAAGTAATGGAGAGAATGCCATGCCTTCTTCCAATGATATGCTGACACCGGAGGAAATAGAAGCATTGATGGCTTCTATGAATACGGAGGCAAGTGCGCCTCCGGCACCGCCAGCGCCGGAAAACCCCGATCCTGCGGCAGAAGGGCCGATGAGCCAGGATGAGATTGAGGCTTTTTTAGCTATGCTGAATGAGCCGAAACCGGAAGAAATCCCATCGGCACAGGAAAGCCAAGAGCCCCGTTCGGCTTCCTCGCTGCCTGATTCGGTGCTGTCCGTGACCACTCCGGTACCTGAGCCGGCGGGGGAAGTCAAAACGGCAAAAATTGGTCTGGGTGCTAAGCTAACGGCTTGGGCCGGTAAGCTGGCCGGAAGTATATCCTATAGCAGGCTGCCTTTTTTTAACCGGAAGAAGATGGGCGGGAATGCTCCGGCTGTAGCTGAGGCTGCCGCGGAGGAACTGTCGGAGCAGCAAGCAGCAGAAGCATTGAGCGAGGCCATGCCGGGCAGCTTTTCTCAGCGGCATGCCATGACGATTGCCGCCAGCGTGATGCTGGTGATTGTGCTCTGTGCAGGCACTTTGATCGGTTTCAGTATGTATAAAAACCACGGTCAGGCTGAGGCCAGCCCGGAAAATCAGCTGTCCGGGCTGGGAATCGAACTGTCGCCGGCTGAAATGGTCAAGTATGCCGGGCGCGGCAATCAAAAGATTGTTAACCTGTTTTTGTCAGCCGGGATGGATGTGGATGCTCAGCGGGAAAGCGACGGATTCACTTCCTTAATGGCATCGGCGGCGTTTGGCCGTCTGGAAATGGTGCAAATGCTGCTGGAACAGGGCGCTAATGTGAATAAAAAGAATTTCGACGAAAGCACGGCGTTGATGCTGGCCGTTAAATACAATCAGCCGGCAGTGGTCGCGGCATTGCTGCAAGCCGGCGCCAAGCCTAACGGACGGGATTTGTACGGCAATACGATGGTTTCCCTGGCCTTAACTTATAAAAATCCGCAGATTATCAATGCTCTGACCCGGGCGGGGACTAAAGGGCTGACGGAGGAGCTGGAAAAGCTGCGGAATGCCGATAAAAAACAGACCGACGCCGCGACTGCCGGTCAGGCGGGAAAAACGGCGGCTGCCGAGGTTAATCCCGAGTTTCTGCTGGCCGACGGCAGGGCCGGCTATGTTCAGATCGGCCGGTCGGTGGAAAGCCTGTACCGTTACTATGACCGCAGCCTGGTAACCTTTGAGGCTGAAAACCGGGATGGTATTCCATATCCGGTGGTTAAGCTTTTTATACCGGAAAAGAAAGCGCCCGCTATGGTCTTAAGTGTTTCAGTCAGTCGCCAGGGGCAGCAGCAAACGATTGACGGCATCCGGGTATATGATGAACGGTTTAAAACAGAAGACGGTATCGGTATTGGTTCTACTTTGGGTGATATGAAAAAGGCAGGTACTTTGCAGGGAGTCAAACAGATCGACCAGTCGCTGTATGCCGTTTCCAGGGAAGCTCATCTGCTGTTTGAACTGGAAGTCGCCATGGCCAATCTGCCGGTGGAATGGCTGCGGTCAGGCGAGGTGGACAGCCTGCCGTCGTCGATGAAAATCCGGGGGGTTTTATTGCAATAGAAGCCTGCCGTCTGCAATTGACACCTGGCTCATTTTACCATATAATAAAATGAGTTGACTATATAGTCAGCGTAAGTGATACAGATGTTAGGAGGAAAGGGTATGCCTGGAAAAAGCGTGTGGAAAAAACGCCTGGCGGCTATGCTGGCCGGAGGTTTTTTATTGTTAAACACGGCTGCTGTACTGGCGGCGCCGATGGAGTTATCGTTGGAAGACAGTATCGCCTTAGCGCTCAAGAATAACGATTCAATAAAAATAGCCAATTCAAGTAAGGAAAGTGCCCGCTGGCAGGTAAAGGAAGCGGAAGCGGGAAAATCAATCACTGGAACCCTAACGCACACTGCCAGTAAATATGATTATGATTACAACAGTCCAAATCAAGGAAAGAATTTTAGCAATGATTTGGCGATTTCCTGGAATGTATATACTGGTGGTAAGGTGGAAAGCGGTATCAAGCAGGCGCGTTTGGGATTGACTTCAGCCGATTTGGCCGTTGACGCCGCCCGGCAACAGGTAAAGTACAACGCAGCCAGCAAGTATTTTACCGTGTTGCAGACCCGCAACATGGTACAGGTGAACAAGGAGTCGGTGGAGAACCTGACGGCCCATTTGAAGAATGTACAGGCCCAGTTTGAGGTGGGAACAGTGGCTAAGACCGATGTGCTCCGCTCCCAGGTGGAGCTGGCCAATGCTCAGCAGTCGCTGATTAAAGCGGAGAATAGCTACCAACTGGCTGTTTCCAATTTGAATAATGTCATAGGCCAGCCCTTGAATACCGAACTACAGATCAAACAGGAACTGGGCTATGAAGCCTATGCTTTGAGTATGGACGATTGTATCGCCTATTCGTTGCAGCATCGTCCTGAACTGACACAGGCAAAATTAAGTGAAGAAGTCAACCGGGAAAAGGTTAAGTCAGCTCAGGCGGGTTATCGGCCGACTGTTATAGTGACTGCCGGAACTGATCTGAGTGACCCCTCTTTTCCGGGAGATAATTATAAGGACTGGTATGCTATCGCTAAAGCTAGCTGGAATATCTTTGATGCCGGCGCTACCAAATCCAGTGTAAAAGCGGCTCAGGCTACGCTGGAAGAAAGCGGTCACACCCTGAATCAGACCAAAGACAGCGTACAACTGGAAGTACGGCAGGCTTATCTTAACATGAAGGAAGCGGAAAAGCGGATTGATACCAGCAAGGTCGCGGTTGATCAGGCCCAGGAAGATTTTAAAATTGCCCAGGTGCGCTACACGGCCGGAGTGGGCACTAACTTAGATGTCATGGATGCTCAGGTGGCACTGACTGAAGCCAAGACCAACTATATCCAAGCTTTGTATGATTACAACACCAGTAAAGCCGATTTGGAACGGGCGATGGGTGTGCCGGTCCAATAACAAGGAAAATACATAAGCTATCGCAGTCAAGCTGCGGCAGCAAGAGGAATGCCAGCCGGCAGACTTTGCACGGCTGGCATTTTTTATACCGGGACAGGAAGGAAATGGTCAATAAGAGTATGTTTTCAGTATCAGGTAGTTTGAACATACATCGTAGACCGCTGAGCCGGTTACAATAGGAAAGGGAATGGCAGATTATTCCGGTTCGGTGACAGAGGAAGATATTACAGCTATGTCGAAGAACAAAAAATAAGTATGTTTTAAAGAAGCGGCATGGCAGGTGACAGGATGAAAAAAGCGATAGTGCTGTTGGTAGTAGTTGTGGCAATAGGCGCTGCCGGTATTTGGTGCATGAATAAAAGCTATAGTGTGATGGCGTCCCTGTCGCCAGCATTGGCCCAGGAATTATCGACGACCTTGGGAGTGCCGGTGGAGGTCGGGGCAGTGGAGGTTAGCTCCTTCCATTCGGTCACGGTACGCAATATGGCTGTTTATGATAAAGACCGGGCGTTGGTTGCGAGCAGTCCGGCGGTGACGGTAGATTTCAGTCTATGGGCCGTTTTGCAGGGGAAACCGGCAACAGCGGCAATTGACCGCCTCACGGTGCGGGACCCAGTGGTGCGACTTGACCGCCGGCCGGCCGGTGACTGGAATATTGAGGATTTATGGCAGCAGCAAGCCGGTGGTGAGCAGACGTTTCGCGGGATTATGGAAATTGTCAATGGCTCTGCTGCTATCCGGGCCGCCGGACAGGCCTGGGATATGACGGACATTCAGGGGGAATTTGATTTTTCTGTCAAACCGGGTATTGCGCTTAAAGGAACAGCGAGGTACGGTGGCAAGCCGGTTAAGGTACAAGGCGTGGTACAAAGCAGCAGCGGCCAGTCACTGACCGTTTGGGTGGAAGAGCTTGCTCTGGCTGATTTTGCCGCGTTGTTCCCGGCGGAAAGCGCTCTAAAACCGGTGGAAGGAGAATTGCGGCAGGTTACGGTCAATTGGCAGCAAAGCAACGGCGATAGCCGATTAGCCGGTGAAGCCGAGTTGGTGCAGGCAGGGCTGGATATGGAGCAGGTCGCGGTGCGGAATATTAACGGTCATATGGCGTTTACCGATAAAGCCGTATATCTTTTTGATACGGCGGTGAAGGTCTGGCAGCAGCCGCTGACCTTGCGCGGCAAAATCACTTTTGCCGGCCAGGAGCCGGTGGTTGATCTGAAGGTCGCTTCGTCTGGTTTTGATCCGTCGGTACTGCCGGTGGAATTGCCGCTGCAGGGTACGGTTGCTTTTTCGGCGGCTGTCTCGGGACGGTTGGATAATCCTGCGGTAAAGGGTCAATTTTCCCTGCCCCAGGGAACAGTAAACGGCGTGTCTGTCAGTAACGGCAAAGCTTCGCTCCGTATGTCCGACAAGCTGGTGACCCTGGAGGATGTGCAAGCCGATCTATGGGAAGGGCATGTGGCACTTCAGGGCGCGTTTGACTCGGCCCGGATGGCCTATTATCTGCAACTTAACGGCAGCCATATTAACACCCAGGCGGTACCGGTGGGAACAGCGGGCCTGTCAGGCTACGCCGATATAACAGCTCTGATTGACGGACAGGGAGCTATCGGTGATGCCAGGATCGGCGGTACGGTGCATATGGCTTCCGGCGCGGCCGGCGGTGTTGCGTTCACCGGTTTGGAAGCGGGTTTCTTTCATCAAAAGGACATTGTAAACCTTGACTACTTACGGGGGCAAATCGGGCAGGGAACGGTAACGGCCAGTGGTACGGTGCCTTTAACCGGTGAGTCAATACAGTTGACTGTTTATGGCCGGGAACTGCCCTTGGCGTCTTTAGCCGGGCTAGTGGACAAACTGCCGTTGACGGGAACAGCCAGTTTTCATGGCAGTGTGGACGGCAGTTTGACGCAGCCTCATTTTTCCTGTGAGTTTACAGCCACCGACGGACAGGTCTTACAGCAGCCCTTTGCCAAGGCGCAGGGGCAATTGGAGGCAACGCCGGAGCTGCTTCGCCTGAACCAGGTGGTTCTGTCTCATGGGGCAGGCAGTCATGAAGTCAATGGCAGCCTTGGGCTTAGCGGTGACCGGCAGGTGAATTTGCATATTCTGTCCCGCCAGGTGCGGGCGGAAAATCTGGTCGATTGGCTGCTGCCCGGCGAGAAACTGACCGGTAATGTGGATAATGAGGTTTGGGTAACCGGACCACTCGCAAACTACAATCTGGAGGGGAGGCTGTGCCTGACGGAAGGCAGCTTCCGGGGGCAACTGATTGCCCGGGCGGAAGGCCGCTATCAGCGAAAGCAGGGTGTGACTACGATCCAGGATTTTCTGATTGATTCGCTGAATACGAAAATTAGTGTAGCCGGTACGGTCAGCGCCGATAACCGCTTGGATTTTGCCGTCATGGCTAAAGACATTGATTTGGGGAAACTTCATGTAAATTTCCCTTACCCGGTCAGCGGGCAGGCCAATTTTGCAGGCAAACTGACAGGCACGGTAGAGCAGCCTCTGTTTGACGGTGATCTGGCGGCAGAACGGCTTAGCTTCAACGGGCAGGATTTGTCGGCAGTGTCCGCCAGCCTTACTTTTCAGAACAATCAACTGGAAGTAGCTTATTTAAAATTTTTGCAGGATAAAGGAAACTTTACGTTCCGCGGTGGAATTGACATTGCTTCCAATGAGGTATATGGCAGCCTGGCTGTGGTTAACGGCAATCTTGCCTCCCTGCTGCCGGTGCTGAATGTGCCTGCCCGTGATGTGGAGGGCCTGCTCAATGGCACTATCCGGATGAGCGGCGTGCTGCCGGAGCCAAATTTCTGGCTTAGCGGCAATATGGTCAGCGGAAAAATAAAAAAATATCCCTTGGAAAATATTGCGATCGACGCCTCTCTGGTCAATCGTGTTCTCACCGTTAATACCTTTACGGCCCAGCAAGGGACAGGTATTTTAGCAGTTCGTGGTACGGCCGATTTTAACGGAGCCATCCAGATGGAAGTCGGCGGCAGGGATATTGATGCCGGTCTTCTGGCTGTCCTGGCCGACAGTCCGGTGGACGTGAAGGGGAAATTGGGCTTTGCGGCGCAGCTTTCCGGTCAAACTAAGCAGCCTCATGCCGACATGTCGCTGGAGATCGCCCAGGGCAGTGTGGGGAATGCCGCGTTTGATTCATTGTACGGCTTATTTAGGTTTGATGACGGTAAAATCAATGTGAATCAATTGCTGTTGAGCAAGGGGCCTTACCGGGCCAGCGCCTACGGCACGGTGCCGCTTGCAGCACTTGACACGTCCCGGCGGCAGCAGACGGAAAACAGCGAACAGATGGATCTTAAGCTCCGGCTGGATGAAGCTGATTTGAGCATTCTGCCGTTTTTAAGTAAGGAAATCTCCTGGGCCCAGGGGCCTACGCAGGGGGAACTGGCGCTTGGCGGTACGCTGGACCGGCCACTGATTAACGGGCACGTCTCAGTCAAGAACGGTATTGTGAAATTAGCCATGTTAAACGATCCCATCCAGAATGTAGGGGTTGATATTCAGTTTCAAAATGATAAAATTAATGTAAATACCTTCACCGGCCATTTGGGCAGTGGCTCATATCAGGTGACCGGTTCAGCCCGGCTCCAGGGTTTTTCTCTGGCTGATTATGACCTGACTGCCGTGCTGGACAATCCGGTCATTACCAGTAAATATTTCAGAGGTCCGGTAAACGGCAAGCTATCGCTGAAAAGTGAACGGTCCCGGCCGGTTTTGGCCGGGCGGCTGAGGCTGGAGAATGATACCGTCGATATTCCCCTGATGCCTGACCTGCAGTCCTCTGAGCTTGATCTTGGTTTGGATCTGGAAGTATCGGCCGGCAATAAGGTAAGACTCTATAACCCTTATTTGTACGATATCCAGGTCGGGGGCCGGGTGAATTTTGCCGGCACGACCCAGCGTCCCGATGTTTCAGGCCGTTTCTTTGCCAAGCGGGGAACGGTCAGTTATCTGCGGACTCAGTTTAAAATTAAAGAGGCAACGGCTGAATTTAGCCAATTTTCCTCTTTTGAACCGGTGATCCGTTTGAGTGCCGAAACTAAGCTGCAAAGAACCAAAGTAAACTTAGACATTAACGGTCCGGTTACAGAAATGAACTTTACCCTGGAATCCGATCCGGCGATGAGCCAGCAGGAAATCTTATCCTTGCTGACTCTGCGCAGCCGCTATTTCGATAAAGAAAATAGCGGCAAGGATAATGACGGACTGGGCAGGGATGAATTGATGAGTGTGCTGGATGCGGGCTTGCAGTTGCGATTTGTCAGCGAAGTGGAAAATATTTTTCAAAATGCTTTGGGCCTTGATGAATTTCACGTAATCAGAGATACCTTTTCAGATCCCGATTCCAGCTCTACGGCTACGAACAGTTCGCTGGGACAGCGCGAGGGGTACAACCTGGAAGTGAGCAAATATTTGACAGACCGTTTTATGGTTACGTATAATATGGGCATTGACCATAATAGCTATAAGTGGGATTTTCGCTACGATCTTACCCGCCGGATCAGTATAACCGGCGGCACCGATAATGAAAAAGATCATAGACTGGGTATAGAGGCCAGATACCGGTTTTAATTAATCTGGCGTATATTGTAGAGAAGGCGGGCTGATTGGGCATGACCATCGCGCATTATCTGGCTGAATTGAAGAAGATTACGCTGCTGACGAGGGAAGAGGAAACTCTGCTTTGGCAGCAGTATAAAGAAGCGGGCGATCTGGAAAGCCGCCGCCGGCTTATTGAGAACTACCAGCCTTTGGTTTTTAAAGCGGCGGCCCGGTTCCGGACGGATCATCCGGCCATTATGGACATGATCCAGGAAGGTACGGTGGGTTTGATCGAGGCGGTGGAAAGCTATCAGTATACCCGTGGTGTCGCCTTCAGCCTGTACGCCAAATACCGCATTCAGGGAAGGATTATGAATTACCTGGAACGGGAAGGAAAGAAGAACTGGGCTTACATTGACAGTCCGGTGGAGGGCGAGGAATGCGGTACTCTGGGCGAATATCTGGTGGATACCGCGCCGGAGATTTCTCAGCAGGCCGAGCATAACTATTTACTGGATCAGGTCCGGCAGGCAATGCAGCGCCTGCCGGTGAAAGAACAGCTGGTGCTGAGCGGTGTGTTTCTGGAAGAGCAGGAGCCGAAGGAATTGGCGGAGACTTTGGATATGAGTATTTCCCATATTTACCGGCTGCAGAAGCAAGGCATTCGCCGGATTCGCGGTATGCTGTCCAAGTTTATGCAAAATTGGTGAAGCCAGTTGGCTGTACAACGGGTAGAACTGGGTTAAACAGGTGAATTACGGCTGAAACTGTAAGATAATGCGAGAAAATAATGAGAAACACTGAAATTTTAGTTGGATTCGACGATTTTTGGATGACCAAAATCTGGCCTCTTCTCATGACTATAGGATTGTGGTTATAATAGGAGTGGTGAAAATGGCTGATTTTAAAAAGCATATGGTTTTGCGCTTGCAATCGGCCCGCCATTGGCTATTACGGGCTGAGGAATCCTTTGACAAGGAACGGGACATACGGGGAGAACTTGATTTGCTGTTGGCTCAGGCCGAATTGCAGCATGTCAAGGAGGAGCACCGTTCCCGGCAGTGGCGTTATAAATATCCGCTGCTGCGTCATGGATTGGCTATTGGGTTAGCTCTGACGGCAGGTGTTATAGGCACAGGCGGTGTGTTTTGGTGGCAGCATCAGGCCCCGCAGTCTGTTCCCGCGCCGGCGGTTATCCGCCAGGAGGCCGGAAGGACGGAGTTGACGGCTCATTCCGGCAATTCCAAGGCTGCGGCGCTTCCCCAGGCTAACATTGCTGCAGAGCCGGCACCGCCGGAACCCTCGTCCCGGACGGCTGAAGAGCCAGCCAAAACTCAACAGATTATTCCACCGGTTGCTAAATCTCATACGGAGGCCCGTCCGGCTGCGCCTGAGAAACAGGAACAGGCCATATCACCGGACGAAATGCAAAAACTGGTCCGGGCGGCGGGAAAATCGCTGCGGGGCCAATAGTTTACCGGCGGTGCCTGCTAGCCGTGTGAAGTACTTTAGAGTACTGGAAAACTAGATAAGGAGGTCATTCATGGAAAAGCTGCGACGCTATGGACAGCTATTGGTAGCTGCCGTTTTTGGGCTGAGTATGGTTTTTTCTGCTGTGATTCCCGCATATGCTGCCGATATAACCGGTAAAACGGTTACGGCCGTTACTGTCAGCGGCAATGCTACTGTTCCGGAAGACACTGTGATGGCGGCTGTAAAAGTAAAGCCGGGCAGCACACTGACACCGGATGCTGTCAAGCAGGATATGCAGGCAATCTACGAACTAGGTTACTTTTTTGACGTGGTAGCTAATTTCACGGAAGTGCCTGAAGGCGTCAAGGTGGTCTACACCGTTATGGAAAACCCTGTGTTGACCGATATTGTCGTGCAGGGAAATACCAAAGTATCGACCGAAAAAATTACGGACATACTGAAAGTGGAAAAAGGAAAAATTCTGAATACCAAGACGTTGAACGAAAATGCCAGAGGCATTGAGCAGTATTATCGTGATCAAGGCTATATTCTGGCCAAAGTCAGCGATGTGTCGATGAGTCCTGGCGGGGTGCTGACCGTTTCCATTAACGAAGGCATGCTGGAAGGCATTCAGGTAAAGGGGAACGACAAGACCAAGGACTATGTTATAACCCGCGAAATGAAACTAAAAACGGGACAACCCTTCAATGTAAAGGATGCCCGCCGCAGTATGCAAAAAGTGTACAACCTGGGCTACTTTGAAGACGTCAACATGAAGCTGAACCCAGGCAAAGAACCCAATGCCGTGGTGCTGGAGACCGATGTAGTGGAGCAAAAGACCGGTACCTTTACCATTGGCGGCGGTTACAGTGAAAATGACGGGTTAATCGGAATTATTGAACTGGGGGACAACAACTTCCGGGGAACCGGTGACAAAGCTAAAATCCACTGGGAGTTTGGCGGCGATACTGATAACAAGAACTACAGTATTGGTTATACTAAGCCTTGGCTGGACAGCAAGGAAACTTCAGCCAGCTTTAATTTTTACGATATGACCAATGAGTATACCGACTACCAGAATGGTAAGTCATTCTCGACTTACGACCGGAACCGCAAAGGCTGGGATGTTACGTTGGGCCGGCCGCAAAATGAGTATATGAAAAACTATATTACTTTTAAAAGCCGGGATGACAGCTATGTAAAACCTGTGTCAGGTACAGATGTAAGTAATAATACCGAGTATCTGCAGGATAATTTCGGCCTGACCCACAGTGTCACCTTATCCAGGGTTTTTGATTCCCGTGACAATGTGTTTAATCCAACCGAGGGTAGTTACTACTCTCTGTCGGCAGAATTTGCCGGACGCTTTATGGGCGGCGAGTTCAATTTCAATAAATATACGGCAGAAAGCCGCAAATATTACAAGGTTGGTAAGGACCAAGTTATTGCAGTGCGGACGGAAGCTGGCTATGCCGACGGTAAAATGCCGCAAAGCGGCAAGTTTAATGTCGGCGGCAGCGACAGCCTGCGCGGCTATGACGACGACCAGTTTGAAGGCGATAAGATGTTGCTGGGTTCGGTGGAATACCGTTTTCCGATTGTCAAAAAGGTACAGGGCGTCGTCTTCAGCGATATCGGTAACGCCTGGGAAGGCGAAGGCTATAAGCTGAACGATCTGAAAGGCAGTATCGGGGTCGGCGTGAGGATCAATACGCCGCTGGGACCGGTTCGCCTGGATCTGGCCAAGGGCTCGGAAGGCGCCAAAACTCACTTTAGCTTTGGCGGTCAGTTCTAACTGGATAGAGGACAGGCTTCTCGATAGAGAACGATTGTTCAGGCAAGAGTCAGGTGCAGGCCTGACTCTTGCACTATTCATTGATAAGAAAAAATGTTAAACCGTTGCACCTGGAGGTGTACCTGCTATGAACAAGAAGCCTTTGCGCTGTAGCCTCAGGCTGTGCTTGCTGCTTCTATTCTGTTTGCTGCCTATGGTGTCGGGGGCGGCTGAAGCTGCAGTGGTAGATTCCATTACTGTTGTCATTGTTCCCGCGCCGGGAGCGGCTAAACCGCCTGCTTTGGTGGCAAAGCGTATGGCGGCCAGTGTCAATACGGTGGGCGAGCATGTGCTGTTGGGTCATAAGGTGACAGACATTGCCTCTAATGAGGCGGCCTATGAAAAAGTCATACAGGAAGTGTTTGACCGGGTGCTCATTGGCTATGAAATTTGCCGGGTGCAAATCGAGCCGGGCAGCAACAGTACCATTACGCTGGAAGTGGCTCCCTGGGGCGATACGGTGGCAAGGGTTGACTGGGAATATGATTATGGCGGCCTTTCGCCGGACATGATTGCTTTGCTGAAAAAAGACCTGGGAAATCTGGAGGAAAAAGCCGACAATGTTTTAATAGGGCTACCGGTGGACGCGGTTGACTGGGCGGGAGCTGTAACTAAAACGTTGATCCGCGATGTGTTTGAGGAACAACTGCCGGAGTTTCGACCCAGTATGGATATTGTACCGGGACAGCATACCTTGATCCGGGTGTCGCTGGTACCTATGGGACAAACCATTCAAAACACGACAGTTTCCCTGCGTTCGGAGACCATTCCCAATTTGCTGCTGTTCCAGGTGCGGCCTGCGGTGGAGGCGTTAAGTAAGCAACTCCGAGGATTGCCGGTAGCTTTTGTTGAACGGCATAACACTTATTTTACCAGCGCTTTGGCGACTACGGCCGTTTCGCCCGAGACGGTCAGGAAATACGGTTTAACGGTAAAGCCGGTCATCAACGCCGGTCAGGACGCTGATATACTATTGCAGGTGGAAACCAGCCGTTATAAGTTGTGGCTGGAAGGGTATCTGGATTTTGGCCGGCAGGAGAATAATACTTCGGCTAAAATGCATATCGGCAAATATCTGGATAACCGCAATGAAGCCTTTTTTGAAGCCGGTTTTATACCCGGCACAGTAGCCTGGGAACTGGAACCGGGCTGGGGTCACCGTTTTACTGCCAATACAACAGCCGGTTTTAAGTACGAACTGACTCACGGCCAAGATATTCTTTGGCTCCGGCAGCATTTGAGTCCGGCGTGGGATATGCGGCTGGAGCATAGACTGGATGACCACCACAATGAACTGGGGCTTCGTTATAAGCTGCACGAGTTTGCCAGCCTGGAATATGTTTTTGACGAAAACGATCATTGGCTGCGGCTGGTTGGTAATTTGTAGGTTGAACAAGCCGAAGCTCCTTGTTATAATAGAAAAGGACAAATTGATGCCATACGGCAAGAGAGAAGGGTTACAATTGTTGAAACTGGAAAAGAAACAGGTAAAACTGGTGACAGTGGCCATTGCATTGTTTTTTGTATTAGGAATCGTGGGTCTGGCTTTATCACAGAGCCATTTATCCTACGCGGCAGGTGCAAGCAGCCAGTCGAATATCGGTGTGATTAATGAACAGATGGTCATTTCCCAGCATCCGGACATTGCTAAAGTGCAGGAAACCATGAACTCGGAAATTGATCAGGCAAAAAAAGATTTTGATGCCAAAACGGCAAGCATGAACGACCAGGAAAAACAGCAGTACTATTCACAGACCTCGCAGCGCTTGAGCTTAAAGCAGCAGGAACTGATGGCACCGATATTGGATAAAGTCAGAAGCGCTATTCAGGAAGTGGCTGCGGCTAAAGGGTTGACCGTAGTATTGGATAAAAGTAATGTTGTCTATGGCGGCCAGGATATTACCGATGAGGTATTGAAAAAAATCGGCGCCAGCAAATAAATAAGGCTTACTGAACCGAGCCGGTAATCCAGCTCGGTTCTTCACTAGAAAGGGGGGGAGCCGGAATGAATCGAAAGGTACAGGCTTTTCTACTCGTTTTAATTGCCTCAATTCTTGTTACCGGTTGCAGTTCCCGGTCTTCCCAGCAAAATACAACACCTTCTCCCGCCGCGCCAACAGTCGGTGTTATTGACATGCGGCAGGCGGTACAGGCCCATCCGAAATACAGCGAGCATGAGCCGCTGCAAAAGGCTATCACCACGCTGGAAGCCCAGTTGGCCGCAGCCCAGTCCGGTGCCGCAGCAACACCATCAGGTAATCTTTCGCCGGCCGGCAGCTATGGAAATCAGATGATGTCTGGCGTACAGGCTACTCTGGAACAAGAATATCAGACGAAAATGACGGCCAAGCAAAACGAGCTTACTCAGCGTCTGGAAAAAAAAGCGGCAGAACTTAAGGCCGGAGAGAGCGAAGAATTAAAGGCTTATGCGGCCGAAGTGGAGCCAAACTATCAGCCACAAATTTTTAATTTGCAACTGAAAATGAAAACGGTACAGTTAAGCAAGGAAGAAATAGACAGCCTAAGTAAGCAAATGGAGGCCCTGCAAAAAGAGCGGGATGAAAAAATTGCGGCTAAAGATAAGGAATTGGCCGAACGTTTGACAGAACAGATGCAACAGGAGCAGGCCGGTGCCAACAGAGAACTCAATCAATACGCCGAGCAACTCCGGAAGGAACAGGCGGCACAGGCAGCGGCCAAACAGCAGGAAGCGGCTGCCCGCATCCCAAGTACAGGTGCTTCCCTCGCTATGCCGTCCGGTGGTGACCCGCAACGGGTAGAACTGGAGCGGCAGTTGGCGGCTAAACAGCAGGAATTGCGAAACTTGGAAGATACCATTGTCGAAGCGGTAAGGGATAAGGCGGCTCAAATTGCAGCAGCCAAAGGACTAAGCTCCGTTTTGACCAATGTAAATACGAATATCAGTGCGGTGGATATTACGTCCGACGTAATTGCCGAGTTTAAGAAGCCATAGGGCGGTATATACTATGTCTTAAAGAAGTGGCCGTGGAAGTGGCTTATTTCTTAACGCTATGCACTTAAGGATGGAGGAAACAGGATGAAACGTACGATGAAAACTTTGCTGCTGCTGGTTGCAGTGGTGGCTGCGGCCTTGCTGTTTAGCGGCTGCGGCTCAACCCAGAATGTCGGAGTGCTGGATGTCAACAAGGTAATGACCGATAGCCCGAAAGTAAAGCAGTTTCAGGACCAACTCAATACCAAGGGCAAGGAACTAAGTGATCAATTGGAAAAAGATAAACCAAACATTTCAGCAGAGGAATTCCAAAAACGGCAGGAAGCGGCCTATAATGAATTTCTGAAAATGAAACAGGATATGGAAGGCCAGATCGACACCAGCATCAAGCAAACACTGGAACAAGTGGCTAAGGACAAAAAAATGAGTATTGTTCTTTATAAAAACGGAGTGGCTCAAGGCGGTACGGACATCACCGATGAAGTGATCAGTAAACTGCAATAGTGCCCGGGGAGGCTTTTGGTTGAGATGGAGTTACGCGAAATTGCTGAGTTAGTCGGCGGCAGCGTTGTGGGAGACGAAACTGTCGAAATACGAGGAGTTACCAATATTGAAGAGGCCGGCAGCGGCGACATTACCTTTGCCGTGCCGCCTCATCTGGAAAAAGCGGCAGCTTCCCAGGCTGCTGCCGTTATCATCCCTTCTGATATTAGCCAGTTTGCCAAGCCGGCTGTGCGGGTGGATAATCCCCGCATGGCTTTTGCCAAACTGTTGGAACACTTTACACCACCTGTGGCAGTAGAACGGGGGGTTCATCCCTCAGCTGTCATCGGGAACCGGGTTGTCTTAGGCCAAAATGTCGCCATTATGGCTCACGTTGTGCTGGCCGACGATGTGGTGATCGGCGATAACACGGTGATTTATCCCCATTCCTATATCGGCGCCGGTGTGGTAATTGGCAGCGATACGCTGATTTATTCCAATGTATCGATCCGGGAAGGCTGCCAGATCGGCAGCCGGGTTATCCTGCAAAACGGCGCAGTCATCGGCAGTGACGGTTTCGGATTTGTTACTATACAAGGCCGTCATCACAAAGTGCCGCAGGTAGGTAATGTGATTATTGGGGACGATGTGGAGGTTGGCGCCAATACGGCAATTGATCGTGCCACCACCAGCAGCACTGTCGTGAACCGGGGAACGAAAATTGATAATTTGGTTCATTTAGGTCATAATGTGGTGATTGGCGAGAATTGCTTTGTTGTGGCATTAACCGGTATTTCCGGCAGCACTAAGGTAGGTAATCAGGTTACCTTTGCCGGGCAGGTGGGTAGTACCGGACATATTACCATTGGCGATAACTGCGTGTTTGCCGCCCGGGCAGGCATCATCGGCGATGTGGCGCCCAATTCGTTTTTTGCCGGGTTTCCCGCCAGACCTCACAAGGAGTGGCTGCGCGCCGAAGCTTATATTAATAAATTGCCCGATTTGGTCAAAAAGGTGAAGGAACTGGAGAAACGGGTGACGGAGCTATCCCCGGAGGGATAACAAATAAGACTTAAAGGTACTTGTAAGGCAAAGGCGGTTGGGTGAGTCCTGACCGCCTTTGTATTGGTTGGCACCTGTTGCCAGCAGGAGTTTCGACAGGATATGCTGAATATGTATACAGAACAAATGTCTTGGGAACCGCTGATTTAATGAGCCTGTCGAGAGATTTTTCATCTGGTAAAGCGGCGAAACCGCAAAAATGGCCTGGCTATTTTAAGGCTTTACCGGCGCAGCCAGACGGGAAAACCCGCTAGGACGCACTGGGACGAATAAATCAGTGGTTTCCTTGGATGTAGGAGGCTTTATCAATGCGAAGGTTGTTTTATTTCTTACTGCCGCTGCTAATCTGTATCAATCCCGTTCAGGCGGCTCCTTCGCTGGCCGGCTCCACCGGCATGATTGACAATCCGTCGGCTGATGTGCTGCGCGAGGGACAAATATCGACCGGTTATTACCATGTTGCCGGAGGGACTCAATTTGCCTTTTCCGCTTATGTAGCGCCACGAGTTGAAGTGGGAACTATTATTCTTCATGACCAGGACGGCAAGCATACCGGATTGAACGCCAAATTTTCCCTGAGACAGGAGCAGGTGAATACGCCCGCCGTGGCGGTCGGCGTTGAAGATATTGCCGGATACCGGGATACCTCCTGGTATGCGGTGGCCAGTAAAAGTTTGCCGTTTGGCATCCGCCTGCACGCCGGTGTAGGCAACGGTCGGTTTAACGGTGTGTTTGGCGGCGTGGAAAAGCAATTAAATACTTTAAGTGTGCTGCCGGGGAAATACTTGCCCTCAGCGTCGCTTATGGCCGAGTTTGACGGCCGGCAAATGAATTATGGACTTCGTTTTGCAGTAGCGCCCGGTGTTAAACTAGACGGTGGCTGGCGGAAGCACGGAAGCTATTTTGGCATTAGCTATACGCATTGATAGTAAGTGAATTTTATCCGATGGCCAAGCTGCAGCGGGTGTCAAGCCCTCGGCAGCAAGTCTCCATTCATGTCTGGAGGAATCCTTGATGATCTATCAGCTTGTGAAACTATGTAGCCGTTTATTGTGCCTGCTGCCTGTCAGACTGCAACGCAGTGTCGGCAATATGCTGGGAGCCGCCTGCTGGCCCCTGGTGCCGCCTAAACGACGCCGCATGGCCATTGACAATATTATGCGGAGTTTGGCGGTAGACAGGCAAGTGGCGCAAGAGATCGCCAGGATCAGTACAATCCGTTTCGGGAGAATGTTTATCGAAGTGCTTTGCCTGCCTGAGCTCAAAGCGGACAATATTGGCCGTCGGGTGGAGCTTAAAGGGAAGGAGCATTTGGAGGAGGCTTTGTCCTATGGACATGGGGCGGTGATTGCTACGGCACATGCCGGCAATTGGGAGCTATTGGGGGCAGCGTTGGCGATGCACGGCTTTCCGTTGATCGCTGTGGCCCAAAAACAGACCAGCGAGCAAATGGACCGCTTCATTAACGAATATCGGACAATGGCGGGTATGCACGTGACCTACAAGACAGGCGTCCGGGAGATGATCAGGATGCTGGGGCAGGGTAAAATTATCGGTTTGTTAATGGACCAGCATGCCGGACGGGACGGGGTTTGGGTGAATTTTTTCGGTCGTCAGGCCTCCACAGCGACAGGTGCTGCCGCCCTTGCCCGGATGAAGGGGGCGCCGATTGTGCCGGCTTTTATTACCGAGAATTCAGATGGCACCCATACTGTGCTATTGCATCCCATCATGTGGTCCGATAAGACCGAGGCTAAGGACGAGGATATCCGCCAAACCACCCAGCGTCTGACGACTATTATCGAAGCCCACATCCGCCAATACCCGCAGGAATGGTTCTGGCTGCACAACCGATGGAAACACTCCCCGGACCAATAAGGGCTAAAAGAACCATTGTTCTTTGGGTTAGTGTACTGTCCTAGCTATATTGCACTTTTCCTTCTGAAAGAGGGTGCTTCAACAATAAATATTACCAAGATTGCGGGAGCTGCCGAAATAGTAATATTAGGGCAGCTCCATTCTTTTTCCGGCGTTCCCTCGTCGGCCTTTTCCGAAAACATACGTTTTTGATATACTTTTGTAATATAATTTTATACAGTATGCTCTAGTTTGTTGAGGTGTTCTTGGGTGGCCGTTACGGAAAAAGACGGTCCGCAGGATGCCGGAAGAGGCAGCTGCCGTTAAGAAATCCGCTTGTTTGAGCGAAGCGAGTTTCGGATTTTAGGCAGCTGCCTCTTCCGGCAAGTCTTTTGGAGTGTCAGGCCTAGATTTTTTGCCTACTTTTGTATCATGACAAAAGTAGGGAAGGAGATCTTCCAGTATATACATTATACAATTATAGTATATACGAATAGACATAAAAGTGATATACATGCTATAATATAAGCCGGAAAAGAGGTGAGTGACTCATGCCGGCTATTAGCAATAAAAGCGTGGATACGGTAAAAAGAATGATGAGGAGACTGCTTACCGATACCTTTAACCGTGACCTGTTGACCTTGCTCATTGTCAGCATCGTGATAGGGTCACTGTTCGCCAGTACGGTATCGTTAGCAGCCAATGCTTATTTTTCCAAGACACTGGCGAATCTCGTCGGTGACTATGGTGAATATGATCTGGTGATTCAGTCCAGAGAAGAAATGAAACAAGATACGGCAACTCAGATACAAAAAATTCTTAATGATGTTTTTCCGGGGGCAGTCCTCAAGGAGGGACCGACCATCACCGGTAAAACCAACTTCTTCGTAGCCTTGCCGGCACAGTACCGGACTAAAGAAGTCTATGAAAATATGGGAAAAACCTTTGGCAGCATACCGGGCGGTGCCGGTGTAGGCTTTCTGACTGAGCCGCGCCTGACCTTGCGCGGTGTGCCGGAGGGAGCCCGCAATATGCTAATTGAAAAGATTGAGCAATTTGATGGTGTCAGCTTTGCGTTTCATGATGGTGCTTCCATCGGTGTCATTTTGACTTCGTTGGATAAATCGGCAGCCGTCAATGAGCAAATCAAGGCATTGTTGCAGCAGTATCAGGTCGTGGAAATTAGTTTTCCTGTAGGCAGTGAACCGGCCAATCCGATTCGGCTGGGTCAAGCCATTACCGACGCTATGAAAGAACGGCTTAAGGTCGACTATGCAGAGAATGTTTCGGTAGACGGTAAGAACGATGATATGACTGCCACCGTCAGCACGATGATGGAGTTAAAGCGCTTTCTGGCAGCCTATGCTTCGGACATTACCATCACGCTAACTGGCAGTGCCAAGCTGATTAAAGGAGACACCGTGGTATTCCAGGGCAATGCGGAAAGTGCACCGGCTAGCGGTGCACCGGTCGGCACAGGCAATGTTCTGGTAGAAGTGACCGAGGTGGAAGCCAACGGCACGGTAAAGGGCATGATTATCCAGGGGGATGCCTCGCAGCTAACCAATACTCAGGGATATAAGCTAACTAATAACGTAGTCGGCGAGGCCGTGGGAACGGTTGCTTATCGCAATCCCCGCCAGGAGCTTGGCAATGCTTTGGGGGAAACTAACAAGTTAGTAGCGCAGATTCCCGGTTTTGCTGCTGACGGACGAAACGTATCGGCTATTGCCTTACAGACATTGAATAATTATGATACCAGTGTTGCCGGCTTGGAGAAACTGCTGAATAATTTGCAAACAGCAGGAGGTACGATTCAGACGGTAACCGGCAGCCTGGCCAGCCTTGATACCCGGGCCATAAGGACCCAGGTAGATAATTCAAACCAGGCGTTAGGAAATCTGGCTACAGGTATGCAAGTGCTCCAACTGATTAATCCGGATGTGAAAAATACGGTAAACAATATTACCGGAGCACAGCAAAACTTAAATAGTCTCAGCCAGACGCTGGGGGCCATGGAGTCGGTATCAGATCAAGCCCGCCAGGCGCAAAGCGTCATTGACGGAATTACTGCTAACGGACAAACGACCCTTGCCAATTTGCGGGCCTTTGATGCAGAGGGGGCTAAAAAGAATCTTACCGATGCACAAAGTCATCTGGCCAAACTGGATGAGGTCAATATCCCGCTGGTTACAGCTCAACTGCAGTATCTGTCGGCAGCGGTGCCTAATTTAAAAGATGAGGAAATCGGCCATTCCATTAAGCTGTTGGATAAGTTTATTGCCGGACAGGTGGTACCCGGTGAACGTATCCAGATTCTGACCAGCCGTAATATCAGCACCGATGCGATTGCACCGATTGTATACGAAAAGGCCGGTCATAATAATGTGTCGCTCTATTCAACCGACCTGGGTGTTATGGAGCCTAATGCCCGGGGCGAGGTATACAAGGTATTGAATGAAGTGCGGGCCACGCTGGCCGGCATGACGGCGATCATTATCACTCTGGTGTTTTTGGCACTGGACCATACTTCGGTTATGGCTGTGATGCGCCGCAAACGTCTGGCGATTAAAGAAACACACCAAGGCTGGCGCGGTGTGCTGTACCGCTTGGCGATTACTTTTACCGCACCGGAAAGACGGTACGGTATGGCTATGGGAGCGATCTTGCTGACAGCCATGTTTATTTTGGCCAAGGGCGGCATTCCGTATCTGCCCTGGCTCGGTGTACCGCTGATCGGTGCCTTGTTAGGATTGATCGCGGCTAATTACGCTGAAAAAATTAATCCTGTGTCAACCGAAGAGGTTATGGCCGGCGAAGCCATCGGCCTGTCATTTGATGAGATTATGCGGGAAATCGTTATTCCTGCCGGACGGCCTGGCTTGCTGCAAAAACTTAATACCCGCAAGGTAAAATTTAAATAAAGCAGGAAGGAGGTGAACGGGCATGTTAGACATTCAGCATTTAAAAAAACAGTTTGGCAAATTGACGGCGGTGGAAGATGTGAGTCTTCAGGTGGCGGCAGGCGAAACCGTCGTACTGATGGGGCCGTCGGGCTGCGGCAAATCAACCACCATTCGTACCGTTAACCGTCTGATTGAAGCGGACGGCGGCTCCATTCTGTTTTGCGGCAAGAATATTCTAGAAATGAACGACGAGGAATTGCGACTGGTTCGGAAAAAGATCGGTTTTGTGTTCCAGCAGTTCAACCTGATTGGTCGCCTTACGGCAGAAGAGAATGTTATGCTGGGCCTGGTTATGGGCGGCCTGCCGCGGGAACTGGCTCAGGAAAAAGCACGGGAGGCACTGCGCAAGGTAGGCATGGAAAGCCATGCCACGCACAAGTCGGGTGAAATGTCCGGCGGTCAGCAGCAGCGGGTAGGTATTGCCCGCGCCCTGGCCTTTGAGCCGGAGCTGATGCTTTGGGACGAGCCGACGGCTTCTCTTGACCCTATTTTGGTACGGGAAGTATTGGTGGTTATGGAGGAATTGGCTAAATACCGTTCCAGTGCCATGCTGGTGGTGACCCATGAGATTCCCTTTGCCCTGCATGTGGCTGACCGCATTGTATTGATGGAACAGGGAAAAATCAGAGAGGAAGGCATTCCTTCCGAAGTGTTTGTGCGGCCTGTATCTGATATCGGCAAAAAGTATAAGGAGCTGATCGAATATCAGACCAATACCAATACCCTGACGCTGGCCGGCAAGCGCATTGCGTAAGCCTTTTGCGGAAGGCGAAGCTGGGCGGTCCGGTGATAAAATTCCTGCAATTTCTTTTACGCTTTCAAAGTAGACAGGCAGTAGGACGAAACAGACCTGTAGAAAAAATATACCGCTTATCTATTGCGGGATACAGCAAATTTCTGTAGAATAAGGAAAGGTTATCATGTCAGAAAGGTTTATATACTATGCAAAATGAGACGACACTTGCCCGGCGAATATCGTATACCGGGATTGGACTGCACTCGGGACAGGATGTGACGATTACCCTGTGTCCGGCACCGGCCCAGACCGGCATTGTTTTTGTTAGAACCGATTTGCCGGGAGCGCCGCAGGTCAGGGCCTGTGCTTCTTACGTTACCAATACTATGCGGGCGACTACCCTGGAGAACGGCCCGGCGAAAGTCTTTACAGTGGAGCATCTCTTGGCTGCGCTGGCTATGTTGGAAGTGGACAACTGCTTTGTGGAAATCAATGCGGTAGAGCCGCCGGTGGCCGATGGCAGTTCCCTGGCTTTTGTCAGACTGATTGAGGAAGCCGGTATGCAGGCACTGACAGCTCCGCGGCAAGTTTTTTATGTAACAAGGGAACATACCGTACGTGTTGATGATAAATTTATTACCATTTTGCCTTATGACGGTTTACGGGTTACCTTTACGTCGGTCAATCCCCATCCCGCGCTTGGGGTTCAATTTGGCGATTATGAGATAAATCCCGCTACGTTTACCGAGCAGATCGCGCCGGCCAGAACCATCGGGTTTATGCATGAAGTCAAAGCCCTGCAGGAAAAAGGGCTGGCACTTGGCGGCAGCATGGATAATGCCGTGGTCTACGAGAATGGCAAGGCGTTAAATCCGCTGCGTTTTCCCGATGAACTGGTGAGGCACAAAATTTTGGACGTATTGGGCGATTTAGCGTTGGCTGGCCAGCTTCGCGGTCATATCATCGCGGTCAAGTCTGGCCACGCCTTAAATACAGCATTAGCCAGGGATATATTAGCAAGCCAAAATAGACTCTAATGTGGGAGTGATGATACCGATGTTATCTTCAGCAGAAATTCAGAAAGTGATACCTCACCGTTATCCGTTTTTATTGGTGGACCGGATTATTGAACTGGAACCGATGAAACGGGCTGTGGGCATTAAATGTGTTACTTCGACCGAACCGTTTTTTCAGGGCCATTTCCCCGGCCATCCGGTGATGCCGGGCGTGCTCATTTTAGAAGCCATGGCTCAGGTCGGTGGTGTGGCCATGCTGTATCCGGAAGAAAACCGTGGTGATATTGCGTTGTTTGCCGGCATCGACCGGGTGAAATTCCGGAAACAGGTCGTTCCCGGCGATCAGCTTAAAATGGTGGCCGAATTGATTAAAGTCCGCAGCTCCATGGGTAAACTTTGGGCGGAATCTTTTGTGGACGGCCAATTGGTGGCTGAGGGTGAATTTTTGTTTGCCCTGACTAAACGGTAAAGGTAAAGCTGCTAAGTTGCTTTTTATATGGTAACGTATGCTTAAGAAAAAAGGCTGAATTTGTTTGAAAAATTGTGGAAATAACTGCAGAAAAGGAATAAAGGCTTTTTTTGGGCTAAAATGAATTGCCATGCCGTGACTAGTGAGTCGGATTATATGAGTAGAGAGTAGATAGTGCGTGCAAAGCGGTATCAGCCATGTGCTCATTTTTAAAGGAGTTGATATACGGTGAAACCTGAATCTGTCGTAATTCCATTACGTAAAATACACGAAACAGCAGTCGTTCATCCAGGGGCACGGATCGGTAAGGATGTGGAAATTGGTCCCTATGCGGTAATCGGTGAGAACGTACTCATCGGCGACGGCACGGTCATTGGCGCCCATGTTGTGGTTGATGGCTGGACAAGTATTGGAAAAAACTGCGTGGTTTTCCATAGTGCCTCGATCGGCACCGAACCGCAGGATTTGAAATTTAACGGTGAAAAGAGCTATGTGTTTATTGGTGATAATACCAAAATTCGCGAGTTTGCCACTGTGAACCGGGCAACCGGTGAAAACGAGGAAACCCGAGTGGGTTCCAACTGCCTGTTAATGGCCTATACCCATGTGGCGCATAACTGCGTGGTAGGCAACCATGTGATTATGTCCAACGCTGCGACACTGGCCGGTCACGTCATTGTGGAAGACCGGGCGGTCATTGGCGGGTTGGCCGGTGTGCATCAATTTGTTAAAATCGGGCGCAATGCTATGATTGGCGGCGCTTCCAAGGTAGTGCAGGACGTACCGCCTTATGTAATTGTTGACGGTCACCCGGCTAAGGTATCGGGACTGAACAATGTGGGCATGTCCCGTTCCGGCATCAGCCTGAATGCACGGCGTAACCTGAAGAAGGCCTATAAGCTGCTGTACCGTTCGGGCTTAAGTCTGGCGCAGGCCATCGCTGTAATGGAACAGGACCTGGAGTCCTGCGAAGAGATTGAACACTTTATGCGTTTCCTGCGCAATGCGGAACGGGGAGTATGCCGCAGCCGCAAGGATACGTCGGAATAAAGGGGTATTGGTTGATGAAAAGAATCGGTTTATTAGCTGGTGTTGGAAGACTGCCGGTAGAATTTGCCCGTGCCGCTCGCGGCATGGGCTTTGCCGTGATTGCAATTGCCCTGCTGCCGGAGGTGGACGAAGAGTTGTCTCAGGCAGCAGATGTGTTTTATCCTATTTCCGTAGGGGAACTGGAGCGTATTCTGACGGTGTTGAAACAGGAGGAGGTCACTCAGGCCACGATGATTGGCAAGGTGACCAAGGAATTGCTGTTTAGCGGCGTGCAGCGGCCCGATGCCCGGCTGCAGAAACTGCTACTCGGATTACCTGATCACAAGGATGATACGATTATGCTGGCTTTGGTTAAAGAACTGGCCACTGAGGGAGTTGGCATCCTGGATCAGACCGCCCTGCTTAAGCTGCTGATGCCTGCGCCGGGTGTGTTAACCGAACGGCGGCCGACCCCTCAGGAAGAGGCTGATATGAAGTTCGGTTTTACCATGGCCAAGCATATGGGCAATTTGGATATTGGCCAAACGGTGGTTATCAAAAATTGTGCCGTTATGGCTGTGGAAGCCATTGAAGGTACCGATGCCTGCATCCGGCGCGGCGGTGAGCTGGGGCGGGGCGGGGTTACGGTGGTAAAAACGGCTAAACCCGGTCAAGACATGCGGTTTGACGTTCCCAGTATCGGACTGCAAACCATTCGTTCTATGGTGGAAGCAGGGGCTACGGCGCTGGCACTGGAAGCGGGCAAAACGCTGCTGGTGGAAAGACAGGCGGTGCTGGAGCTGGCCAACCGGCATCAGATGACCATTGTAGCCGTGTGATGAGTTGCAACAGAACATTTCGGCAGCCGAGGCGCGCAAGCGCCTTTTTATCATACTTAGTGCCCCGCCAAATTTGGAACTGAAAGATGATGGCAATGCAGGCTGGCGAAAGATTGACCGTCAGCAATTTCTGTTTCCAAGGCTGATGGAGTACTGGTATCGTGTAACCTCTAAAACAATACATAGGCTGGCGAGAAGATTTTTCGTAAGACAAGGCAGAGGAATGAGGCGTAGTGGTTCCTACGCCAATTGGCGACAACGAAATATTGCGAAATATTCCCGTCAGAATAATATGGGATTAGAGGTCAGACGATACTAATAGCCGGACGATTTGTTCATACTATAGAAATACCCGCATCTTATGGAGGATGTGCTATGCGTAAAATTATGATTTCCGTCGGCGAGGCATCGGGAGATTTGCACGGCGCCAGTCTGGCAAAGGCCTTGAAACAGCTTGAACCGGCTATTGCCGTATTCGGCATGGGCGGACAAGCCATGCGCGACGCCGGTGTGGATATCGTATATGATATTGCCGATATTAACGTTATGGGTTTTGCAGAAGTAATTAGAAATTTGCCCCGCCTTTTCCGTCTAAAGGACAGCCTGGTTGCGCTGATGGCGGCGGAGAAACCCGATGTGCTGGTTGTGATCGACTATCCCGATTTCAATATGCGGCTGGCTAAGGCTGCTAAAAAGCAGGGTATTCCTGTGGTATACTATATTAGCCCGCAGGTGTGGATCTGGCGTAAAGGCCGGGCAAAGGATATCGCCGCCATGACCGAACAGGTGGCCGCTATTTTTCCTTTTGAAGCCGAAGTGTACCGGGAGGCCGGCGCTAACGTTACCTTTGTCGGTCATCCACTTTTAGATATTGTAAAGCCCAACTGGGATAAAGAAACGGCTTACCGGCAGTTTGCAGCCGATCCGGAACGGCCGGTCGTACTTTTGATGCCTGGCAGCCGGAAGCAGGAAGTGGACCAACTGCTGGATATTATGTTGTCGGCGGCGGAAAAAATAAGAAGAGTTATGCCGGAGTGCCAATTCTTTTTACCGGCGGCTACGACAATTTCCCGGGAAATGCTGCAAAATAAGCTGGATAAGTATGCCTTACCGGTGCAGATTACCACTGGCAATATCTATGATCTAATGCAAATTGCCAATCTGGCCATTGCCGCCTCCGGGACGGCGACGCTGGAAACGGCACTCATGCAGGTGCCGACTATTGTTGTGTACAAGACTTCGCCAATTACTTATTTCATTGGGAAACAACTGATTAAAATTCCTTACGTCAGCCTGCCAAACATCATTGCCGGCCGTCAGATAGTCCCGGAACTATTGCAGGAAGCGGCCAACCCCGGCCGGGTGGCTGACGAGGCCTTGCGGATTTTGTCTAATTGGGATATATACAGTCAAACTATAGAGGATCTAATTGCCATGCGCCAAGCTTTGGGCAGCGGCGGTGCCGTACGGCATACCGCCGAACTTGTTCTGGAAGTTGCCGCGCAGCAGGCTGGAGGAAAAGAATGAATACCTATTTGCGCTTGCTCGCCTTTGTCCGTCCTTATATTCCCCGTCTTATTCTGGCAGTCATTTGTATTATGATGGCAGCCAGTGCCAATTTGTATATTCCCTGGATTCTAAAGGAAGTTATTGATAAGGTTCTCGCCGATAAAGATTTGCTTACTCTTAACATTATTGCCGGCGGTATTGTCGTAGTATTCCTTTTGCGAGGTATCTTCTTTTACGGACAGACCTATCTGATGGCCTATATCGGTCAACGGATCATTATTGATATCCGTTCAGCCGTATATCGTCATTTTCAGCGGTTGTCGCTTTCCTATTATGAGAAACGGCAGACGGGGACACTGATGAGCTATGTGACCAACGATGTGGCAGCCTTGCAGAATGCATTGGTCGACAATGTGATTGACGGCGTGACCGAAGGCATGACCCTGATCGGGTCTTTGGGGGCCATGTTTTATATTCACTGGAAACTATCCCTTTTAACCATTATTACGCTGCCGCTGGTGGCGCAGACCATTAATATTTTCGGGAAAAAATTGCGTACAACCAGCCATGTCATGCAGGAACGGGCGGCCGATATTACTTCGGTGCTGCAGGAAACCATTTCGGCTATCCGGGTCATCAAGTCCTTTGTCCGAGAAGACCATGAAATCCAACGTTTTGAAAACGAGAATTATAAAAATTTCCGGGCGCAGATGAAAAACGCCCAATTGATGGCTCTGTTAACGCCGATTGTTGAATTTTTGTCGGCCGTGGGAGTTACCTTGATAATCTGGTATGGTGGTTTAGAAGTGATTAACGGCAATTTAACGGCCGGATCACTGATTGCCTTTCTCATGTATGTTGTCAATCTTTCCAATCCCATTAAACGACTTAGCCGGGTGTATGGGGGAATACAACGCTCATTAGCTGCGGCACAGCGGATTTTTACCGTGCTTGATACCGAGCCGGAAATACAAAATATGCCTGGTGCTGTGGCATTGCCGGCCATTCGTGGTGAAGTGGCTTTTCACTCAGTTGATTTTTCTTACAAAACGGGTGAACCAACGCTGCAGGATATTTCCATCCAAGCCCGGCCGGGCCAGATGGTGGCAATTGTCGGGGCCAGCGGCGCCGGCAAGACGACAATTGCCAACCTGATCCCACGATTCTACGATCCGTGCTCTGGCTATATTAGTATCGACGGCATTGATATCAAAACGGTAACCGTCGAGTCGCTGCGGGAACAGATTGGCATTGTGCCGCAGGAAACGGTGCTGTTTAACGGTTCTGCCTATGAGAATATCCGCTATGGCCGGTTGGACGCAACGCGGGATGAAATTATTGAAGCGGCTAAGGCAGCCAACGCTCATCAATTTATCAGCCGTATGCCTGAGGGTTATGAAACCCAGATCGGTGAGCGGGGTTCGAAGCTATCCGGTGGTCAGCGTCAGCGAATTGCCATTGCCCGTGCCATTTTAAAAAATCCCCGGGTACTCATTCTGGATGAGGCCACCTCGGCTTTGGATACCGAAAGCGAAAAGCTGGTGCAGGAAGCGCTGGACAAATTAATGTCCGGCCGGACTTCCTTTGTCATTGCCCATCGTTTGTCTACTATTAAAAGGGCCCATGTTATCCTGGTTATGGAAAAGGGCCGGATTGTCGAACAAGGAACGCACGAACAGCTTATGGCGCATGGCGGCGCGTATTATAACCTGCATCAGGTGCAGTTTTCCAGTAATAAAGCGGCCCGGTAGAGGCTGTTATTCTTGATTGTTACCTTACGGAAAGAGGTATGGTGTATGTATTATTTATATAATATACTGGGACTGCTGCTGGTGATTATCGCACTGCCTGTCTTTATGATCCGGCTGGTTCGGGAAGCCGGGTTTGGCGAGCGACTGCGGCAAAGTTTCGGTTTTTTGCCCAGTGAGGAAATTGACAAAGTGGCGCAGCAGGACTGTATCTGGGTCCATGCCGCTTCGGTAGGGGAGATTGTAGCGGCCAGTCCGATCATCAAAGAGTTTCGCCGGGAGTTTCCGGTTCAGCCTATTCTGGTTTCGGTAGTTACCTCCAGCGGTTATGAAATGGCCCGGCGGATTGTGAAGGATGCCGATGCGATCATTTATTTTCCGCTTGATTTGCCCTGGATCAGCCGGGCCGTTGTCAGAAAAATCCATCCCAGGGTTTTTGTACCGGTAGAAACCGAGCTGTGGCCGAATTTTTTAAAGAATATGCGACGCAAGGGTATTCCGGTGATGATGGCTAACGGACGAATTAGCGACAAAAGCGTTACCCGTTATCATTATCTGCGGAATGTTCTAAAAGATATGATGGGAACGGTTACCCGATTTTGTATGCAGTCGGCGGTGGATGCTGAATACATCATCCGGCTGGGGGCCGATCCGGACCGGGTCACTGTCACTGGCAATACCAAGTATGATCAGACTTATACGGCTGTCAGCCCGGAAGAAAGAGAAAAATTGTATATGGAAATGGGCGTTTCCGGCAATCAGCCGATTATTGTGGCCGGCAGCACCCATAAGGGAGAAGAGGAGCCGTTACTTATCGCCTTTACGGCCATTCAAGCGGAGTTCCCGGCGGCTAAGCTGATTATCGCTCCCCGGGAGACGCTGCGGACCCCGGAAATTGTGAATCTGGCCGCCCAATACAAGCTACAGGCGGCGGCTCGTAGGGAACTGAAAGAGCAGCCCCGAACCGGACACGATATTGTCATCGTCGATACCATTGGCGAATTGGGGAAAATTTATGGTATTGGTGATATTATTTTTGTCGGCGGCAGTCTGATCCCTCATGGCGGTCATAATATTCTGGAACCGGCGGCACATGGGAAGCCGATTTTGACCGGACCTAACATGTTCAACTTTAAAGATACCTATGCTCTGTTCGACAGCCGTCAGGCATGCATTACGGTGAAGAGCGGCGAGGAACTGAAAAGTGCTATGCTGCAACTGCTCCATAATAGTCAGGAGCGGACCGTTATGTCCAGCCGCTCCTTGGCGATCATCCAGGAAAATCGCGGCGCTGCCCGAAAGAGCGCGCTCCATTTGAAAGAATTGCTAACCTCGTCCGAGAGCGTCGCCGACCGGAAGCGGGCAGTCAGAATGCGGCAGCGGGAAAACTCGCAGATTTATCTATACCGGCTGGTGCATGGTGAAAAAGAAGGTCTAATAGCCGATTGCCTGCTGGCTGTTTTGCGTCTGCTCTCTTTTTTGTATGAAATCGGTGTTTCCCTCAAGCTAAGCCTGTATCGTAGCGGTATACTGAAACAGCACAAGCTGCCCTGCCAGGTCATCAGTCTGGGGAATATTACGGTAGGCGGCACCGGCAAGACACCAACTGCCCAGCGTTTAGCTGCCATTATTCGGGATATGGGCTGCCGGGTGGTGATTCTAAACCGGGGCTACCGGGCCAAGCACAAAGGAGAAGTCGGTGTCGTATCGGATGGCAAAAAAATCTATATGTCGGCGACTGAAGCGGGCGATGAGGCTTATCTATTGGCTAAAAATCTTCCCGGTGTTCCCGTGCTGATTGGCAAGCACCGTTCGATTACCGGGCAGTACGCCGTAGATAAGTTCCAGGCGGAGATTATTATTATGGATGATGGCTACCAGCATTGGCAGTTGGTTCGGGACCTTGATATTGTCCTGATTGATACCATCAATGTTTTCGGCAATAATTTTATGCTGCCTCGCGGTACCCTGCGGGAGCCGCTGGAAAATCTGGACCGGGCCAATGCTTTTTTGCTGACTAAGGCCGACCAGTCTACCGAGCATGCCCGCTTTGATATCCGGGACAAAGTAAAAACCTATAACTCTCAGGCGCTCGTCGTCGAAAGCATCCATAACCCTCGCTGCTTTATTGAAATTGAAGAGTGGTATAAAGGGGAGATTTCCAAGAATATTGCGCCGCTGGAAGCTATACAAGGCAAGAAGGTGATGGCGCTGTCAGCCATCGGTAATCCTTCCTCTTTTGAACAGACCATCGTTGATATCGGTGCTGAGGTAGTCTATTCGGCCCGTTACCCCGATCACCACAGCTACAATATGAAGGAAATGCAGGAGGTGCTGCAGCAGGCGATTGATAATGACGTATATGCCATCATTACGACGGAAAAAGACGCTGTTAAGATTCCTGCCGAGTTTATTCATTCCGAAAGGAAAGTACCCATTTATGTATTAGGCATTGAACTTAAGTTTACTGAGGGCTCTGAGGAACTGATGGCCTTGATTGCTGCTATGGTAGCCAAGGGCCAGAAGCAAACAACAATCCAGGAGGTGGGATAAGTGAAAATCCTGTGTGTCATTCCGGCGCGGTATGCATCCACACGCCTGCCGGGAAAGCCTCTGGCTGACATTGCCGGCAAACCGATGATTCAGCGGGTGTATGAACAGGCGAAAAAGGCTGTTCGTCCGGCTATGGTGCTGGTGGCCGCCGATCACCGGCTGGTGGCTGACGCCGTAACCGGCTTTGGCGGCGAAGTGATGATGACTTCAGCCGACCATCCTACCGGCACTGACCGGCTGGCGGAAGTTGTCCGGGCTTTTCCAGAGTTCGACTTGATTATTAATGTGCAGGGTGATGAGCCGCTGATCGAGCCGGTAGTGATTGATCAATTGGCGGCCGCCTTTGACGAAGAGCCGGATCTCTTAATGGCTACCCTTAAAACGAAGGCCGACGAGGAAGAATACAATAATCCCAATGCGGTAAAGGTTGTGACTGACTTGAACGGCTATGCTCTTTACTTTTCCCGTTCGTTGCTGCCGTACCCGCGGGTTCGGCCAGAGAGTTTTGCCGCGTACAAGCATATCGGCATTTATGCATACCGCCGGGATTTTTTATTGACCTATGCAGCCTTGGCACCAACACCATTGGAAAAGACGGAATCTTTGGAACAGCTTCGTGCCCTGGAGCATGGCTACCAGATTAAAGTGCTGGAGACAAGCTTTAAGCCGGTTGGTGTGGATACCCTGGAGGATTTGGAAAAAGTACGGGCTATATTGGAAACATTAAAATAAGGAGGATTTACTTATGAATACTGTAAAAATCGGAAATATCACGGTAGGTGGGCAGAATCCCATTGCGCTCATTGCCGGACCCTGTGTTATTGAAGACCCGCAACGCACGTTGAAAATTGGGCAATCCATTAAGGCCATTACCGAGCGTCTGGGGGTTCCCTATATCTTTAAAGCCTCCTTTGATAAGGCTAACCGTTCTTCTCACAGCTCGTTCCGCGGTCC
Source organism: Propionispora hippei DSM 15287 (assembly GCF_900141835.1). Taxonomy (NCBI): domain Bacteria; kingdom Bacillati; phylum Bacillota; class Negativicutes; order Selenomonadales; family Sporomusaceae; genus Propionispora; species Propionispora hippei. The sequence continues at coordinate 169,492 of NZ_FQZD01000008.1, forward strand.
CGGACTGGAAGAAGGCCTGGCTATTTTAAAACATATTAAGGAAACGCTCAAGGTGCCTGTACTTAGCGATATTCATTGCAGTAACCAGATCGAAGCGGCGGCTGCGGTGCTCGATATTCTACAGATTCCCGCTTTTTTAAGCCGGCAGACCGATTTGCTGCATCAGGCGGCGCTGACCGGTAAGGTGGTCAATGTCAAGAAAGGCCAGTTTCTGGCGCCTAATGATATGAAAAATGTCATCAATAAATTACGGGAAGCGGGCAACGAGAATATCCTGCTCACCGAACGGGGCGCCAGCTTTGGTTATAACAACCTGGTGGCCGATATGCGCGGTTTGCCGATTATGCGGTCCATGGGCTATCCTGTGGTATTTGACGCCACTCATTGCGTGCAGCTGCCCGGCGGCGCTGGCACTTCTTCCGCCGGTCAGCGCGAATTTGTGCCTTATCTGACCCGTGCGGCCGTGGCCACCGGTATTGACGTGTTATTTATGGAAGTTCATGACAATCCAGAGGAAGCGCTGTCCGACGGCCCGAATATGCTGTATGTCGACCAGCTGGAGGATCTCCTGAAAGACGTTATTTCCATTGACCATGTGGTAAAACGTCATAAGTAATATGAACCTAAGCTGATAGACAAGCTGTCTTAAATCACAGGGGATGGTTTTATCGGAAAATAATTCATCCCCTTTTAATAAAAAAGGAGGCACTGTCCATGAGTATACAAGAAGAAGCAAAAAAGGTGCTGTCCATTGAGGCGGCAGCCATTGAAAATCTGATTCCCCGGATCAATGAGCGGTTTATGGCGGCGGTAGACAGAATTTTGACCTGTAAAGGCCGGATTGTCATTACCGGTATGGGTAAATCAGGCATTATTGGCAAGAAGATGGCGGCAACCTTTGCCAGTACAGGAACCCCGTCTTTTTTCCTGCATCCGGCGGAAGGTATTCACGGCGACCTGGGCATGGTTACGGCCAACGATATTGTCATTGCCATATCCAGCAGCGGCGAATCGGATGAAATCCTGAATATTTTGCCGGCCATCAAGCGGATCGGGGCGTCGATCATTGCCATGAGCGGCCGGGAAAACTCGACGCTGGGTCAGGCAGCCGATCTGTTTATTGATGTCAGTGTGGAGAAAGAAGCTTGCCCGCTGGGACTGGCGCCGACGGCCAGTACGACGGCCACGCTGGCTATGGGCGACGCTCTGGCTATCGCGTTGCTGTCATCCCGCAAGTTTACCCCGGAGGATTTTGCCTTGTACCATCCCGGCGGTGCGCTGGGACGGAAGCTTTTACTGACGGTGGAAAGCGTCATGCATTCCGGCGAGGAAATGCCGCGGGTGACGTTGGATAGGACAGTGAAGGAAGCGTTGTTCGTTATTACTGATAAGGGACTTGGCGCTACCCTGGTGGTGGATAAAGCTAATACTCTCTTGGGACTCATCACTGATGGCGACATACGTCGCGGTCTGGAAAAAGGGCATGAGTTTCTGGACAAAACGGTAGAGACGCTAATGACCCAGGCACCCCGGACGATTACCTCCGACCGGCTGGCAGCCGAAGCACTCCGGACGATGGAGACAAATCAGCCCCGGCCAATTACCGTGCTGCCGGTAGTGGATGGACAAAACCGGGCAATTGGTATTATTCACCTTACTGACTTATTGCGTCAAGGAGTGGTATAATGGACTATAAGGCGCGGGCCCGGAACATCGAACTTATTGTGTTCGATGTGGACGGCGTGCTGACCGGCGGCCAGCTTATTATCGGCCCGGCGGGGGAAGCCATGAAGTTTTTTCATGCCCATGACGGCATGGGCATTTCGCTGGCTCACCAGGCCGGTCTGTATACCGCCATTGTCACTGCCCGCGAAAGTCAGATTGTGGCTTGGCGTGGTACGGAACTGAAAATCCGGGATATTTGCCAGGGGGAAGATGACAAAGCCAGGGCAGTACGTAATCTGATGGTTAAATATGACCTGAAGCCTGAGCAGGTTGCCTATGTGGGCGACGACCTCAACGATTTGCCGGCCTTCAACCAAGCAGGAATGGCCTGTGCCGTGGGTAATGCCGCCCCTGAGGTAAAGGCCCAGGCTCACTATGTGGCCGGTAAAGACGGCGGACAGGGAGCGGTGCGGGAAATCGTGGAGATGATTTTGAAGTCCCAGGGTAAATGGGACAAACTCGTACAGGCTTATCTGGCGGCAGGAAACCTGCATGTGGTGCAATAAACGGGTGTAGATGGGAGGTGCGGTACGTGGCATCAAACTGGCAATATCATATGTTTAAATCGATGAGCCGCCTGATTTCTTCGCTGCCGTACTCATGGGTCCTACTGATTGGCAAGTGGCTGGGACGACTATATTATCATGTGGCCGGACGGCAGCGGAAAAGAGCCCTGCAGCATATTACCGAAGGCATGTCGCTGACGGTGGCCGAAGGCGAACAAATTATAAAAAGTCTGTTTACTAAAATCGGACAGACCTTTTTGGAGATTATGTACACACCGGTGCTGACACCGCAGAATTTTGAACGGTATATCAGTCTGGAAAACCGGCATTATATGGATGAAGCTCTGGCCCAGGGGCATGGTGTTGTCATTCTGACAGCCCATATCGGCAACTGGGAGTGGCTGGGGGCCGGTTTGGCCCTGACCGGCTGGCCGATTACCAGTGTGATTAAACGGCAGCCAAACGATCAGCATACGCGATTGTTAAATGAGTACCGCGAAATGGTGGGCATGGAAATTTTTGCCCGGGGCACGACCGAACTGGTAGCGGCAGCCAAGGCCATGAAAAAGGGCAAAGCACTCGGCTTTTTGGCCGACCAGGATGCCGGACGCAGTGGGATTTTTGTTGAGTTTTTTGGTAAAACAGCCTCGACGCCACCGGGGCCGGCGGTATTTGCCAAGCGCTTTAAAGCGCCGGTGGTCCCCTGCTTTGCCGTACGCAAGAAAGAAGGCGGCCACCGGCTGCTGATTTATGAACCGATGTACTATCAGGATACGGGCAACGAAACGGAAGATATAAGAAACTTCACCATCCGGATGACCAACCTGCTGGAAAATGTAATCCGGACTTACCCGGACGAGTGGCTGTGGTTTCAAAAACGCTGGACCACCCAGCCGGACAATCCGGTGATGGACAGTCTAAAGGCGGCGACAGCGACAGTGGCGGCCGGAGAAGCTGATGACAGGAGAGAGGGGGAGCAGGCTTGATAAAAAAACAACATGCCGTAATAGCCTGTGCCGTCCTTGTCCTGGTCGGTGGACTATACTATATACTGGGGGGAGACTCGGCTTCTACCCGTCAGCCGGTATCGGAAGCAGGCAGTACAATAACGGATAAACTCTCCTATTCCGGCAGCTCCATTATCGAAGAACATGACGGCAAACGTTCCTGGGAACTGTCTGCCGAGACGATAGAAGTAGATCCTAATACGAAGAATACGACATTAAAAAATATAACCGGTACGTTTTACCGGGATGATGGCAGTAAAATTGTGGTAACTGCCCCGCAAGGTTCGATTGACGGCACAACCCGGGATATTGTTCTTGACAGCCAGGTGAAGGCGGTGGCCGAGGACGGCGCTACCTTTACGGCGCCTACCGTACGGTTTAATAACGCCGAAAAACGCTATTACGGTACCGGCGGTATCCGGGTGACAAGGGACGGTACCGTGCTTACCGGGGACCAACTGGAGAGCGACGCCAATATGGAAAAAATTAAAGTGTCGGGCCATGCCCACATTATACAGGGAGGGAAAGCCCAGTGAAACATCTGACGAAACAAATGATTAGCGGGTTGGCTGTGCTGATGGTACTTGGCCTGTCCGGTGCCCGTATTGATGCCGCACAGCAGCAGCCGGTGGAAATGGATGCCGACACCATTGAATATAACTCAACCAGCGGCCTGATGCAGGCTGACGGCGGTGTCCGGTTTGTACAGGGAGAGGCTGTTTTGACCGGGCAAAGCGCCCAGTATAATACTAAAACCAAGGAAGGCTATGTGACCGGCGGCGTTAAGGCGGTCAAAGATACAGCCACCCTTACGGCACCGGAGGTGCGCTCTTATGGCGATAATCATCTGGTGGCATCCGGTGGCGGAGTGGTCTTGACGAAAGATGACAGCCGACTGGACGGTGATTTGGTTGATTACTACACTGATAAGGATTATGCCGTAGTGCCGAATGGCGGGGTGATTACCATGCCGGACGGTACCATGAAGGCCGACTATTTGGAAGCTTTCTTAAAAGAGAACCGGGCAGTAGGCAAGGGGAATGTGCATATTGTCAGTGAGGCGCGCAAACTGGACGCTACTTCCGATCAGGCGGTGTATTACGGCGGCAAGGACGGTAAAGCAGTGCTTACCGGCAATGCCCGCGCCGTACAGGACGGCAATGTTCTGACAGGCAGTACGTTGACCATCACGCTGGACGACAAGGCTATGACGGCTTCCGGCCGGCCACGGCTGGTTGTGACGCCGCAATAAATTGAAGAAACGAGGATACGACCGGCATGTATATTGAAACTGTCGATCTGGTAAAGACCTATAAGGGACGCAATGTGGTAAACGGTGTCTCGGTAAAGGTGAAGCAGGGGGAAATTGTGGGGCTGCTTGGGCCGAACGGTGCGGGCAAAACCACTACCTTTTATATGATTGTTGGTTTGGAGCGGCCCAATGCGGGACGGGTGATTGTAAACGGTGAGGATGTAACCTCCCTGCCGATGTACCGCCGCTCCCGCTTCGGCATCGGCTATCTGCCCCAGGAAGCCTCGGTTTTCCGGAAATTAACGGTGGAAGACAATCTGATGGCTATTCTGGAAACCACACCACAGAGCGAAGCGGAACGTAAGGATATGCTGGAGCGGCTGCTGGAAGAGTTTCATATTACCCATGTCCGCCAGCGAAAAGGGTCGGAGCTGTCCGGCGGAGAACGCCGGCGGGTGGAAATTGCCCGCTGCCTGTCGACCAATCCGTATTTTATTCTGCTCGATGAACCGTTCGCCGGAGTCGACCCGATCGCGGTGGCCGACATTCAAAATATTATCGGCTATTTGAAGGAACGGGGCATCGGCATTCTTATCACTGACCATAATGTCCGGGAGACGCTGAGCATTGTGGACAATGCCTATATCTTAAGCGAGGGGCAGATTCTGGTGGCTGGCGACAGCGATACCATTGCCGCCAGTGAAGTGGCCAGAAAGTTCTATTTAGGAGAAAATTTTGCCTTGTAGACATACTTTGCCAGGTCCGTTTGACAAAAGGTATGATATAATAGAGTAAACTGACTGTTAACGTGGTATTATGAAGATAATACCACGTCTTTCGTGTATGGGAGGCAGCAGCTTAGCTCGGGCTGCCATAGATTGTAACCGCCTTTTTACTGTAATACTTTTATTCTTTTGTGCCGGAGCGATACGGACAGATTAAAGGAGAATTGCCTTGAGAATACTCGACAAATATATCATCAAAGAACTGCTGGGACCTTTTCTGTTTGGTGTTGCTTCTTTTTCCAGTATCATTATCGGGACAAGCACGCTCTTTCGCATTGCCCAGTATGTTACGCAATACGGCGCCTCACTGTATTCAGTGACCCGGTTGTTCTTGTATAGCCTGCCGTCCATCGTGGTGCTTACTTTTCCTATGTCGATGCTGCTGGCGGCGCTGATGGCTTTCGGCCGTTTGTCCGGCTCCAGTGAAATCACCGCCATGCGTTCCGGCGGCATCAGCTTCTACCGGCTGTCAGCGCCGGTGTTTGTGGTAGCGCTCCTAGTCAGTATTTTTTCGATTGGATTTAACGAGCTGGTGGTTCCCCAGTCTACGGCGGCTTATAATCAAATTATACAGAATGAAATTATGAAAAGCACCACGCCCAAGGCACAGGAGCACATTATCATCAAGGATCTGAATAAAAGCGGTTCCTTGGAGCGGCTGACCTATGCCCGCCGTTATGACGAAGCTACCCAGAGCATGCAGGGCGTCGTGGTTGAGGATTTTGAAAACGAGCGAATGGTGCGGGTGGAAAATGCTGAACGGGCTGAATGGAAAAATGAACGCTGGGTTATGTACAACGGCGTGATCAACGACCTGAGCATGGAAGGTAATGTGGAACGGACCATGCGGTTTAATCAGCAGTTTATGCCTGTCAATAAAACCCCCAAGGCCATTTCCCAGGAGCAGAAGAAGCCCGATGAAATGACTATCCGCGAATTGCGGGAAAACATCAAAGCCCTGCAGCGGGAATTTGTCAATACCAAACAGTACGAGGTAGAGCTTCATCAGCGGTTTGCGGTGGCCATGGCCAGTTTTCTGTTTGCCATGATCGGTACCCCGCTGGGGTTGCAGCCTAACCGCTCCAGCTCCTCCATTGGTTTAGGTCTCAGTATTATCATCATTTTTATTTACTATATTATTATGACAACGGCTAAAGCATTGGGACAGGGGGGCGCGATTGCACCGATGCTAAGCGCCTGGATTCCCAATTTGGTTGCCTTTGTTGCCGGATTGTTTTTGATTCACCGGGCTTCGAAATAGGGTAGTACCTGAGGCACTGCATACCGACAGAAGAAGTGAAGGGAGGGAACAACGTATGTACGGCATAGTGCTCATTGCTGTGTTGGCTGTTACCGGTGGCGCCATCGCCTATATCGGTGACCGGCTGGGAACCAAAGTCGGGAAACGGAAACTGACTATCTTTGGTCTGCGGCCCAAGCATACTTCTATTTTAGTCACGATCATCACCGGCATTCTGATTGTATCTTCCACTTTAGGCGTGTTGTCCCTGGTATCCCGGGATGTTCGCACAGCTCTGTTCGGTATGGACGAATTGAAGGCCCGCCTTTCTTCGTTGTCTGCCGATGTGGCCACGAAGAATCAGGAGCTGGAAGCTAGCCGGGCCGAACTGGAGGCTAAGACTAAGGAATATAGTGGGTTGACGGCTAAGATAAAAGAAACGGCAGCCCAATTGGCGGTAATTACCGATGAACTATCCAAGGTTGCCGCCGAACGGGATCGTACAGCGGCTTCCTTAAAACAGGTGCAGGCCGATTATGCTCAGGCCAGGGGTGACTTGACGAAAGCGGCTACCGAAATACAGGCATTAGAAACTACTAAAAAAGAACTGGATGCGCGGGTTACTTCACTAAATGAGGCGAAAACCACTCTGCAAAGCGATGTGGACCGGCTAAACGAATTGACTGTCAACCTAAAAGAGGGGCTGCAAGTAGTCCGGGAAGGGTCCATCCTTTATCAGGCCGGAGAAGTGCTGTCGACCTCGGTCATATCCGGCGCCAGCAGCCGGGAGGACATCGAAAACCATTTGCGGGGTATTGTCTATAGTACTAACCAGATGCTGGTTAATAAGCTGGGGCTGAACGGTAAAGAGGTTAATGTTCTTTGGATTAGCAAAAAAGATTTTGACCAAGCTGTAGATGCGATTGCTTCTGAACCGGAAACGGCGGTGGTGCGGATTGCTGCTTACGGCAATACTGTTTATGGCGAGCCGGTTATCGGCAGCATTTCGGTATTTCCTAACCGTCATCTGTATAGTGAAGGGACAGTAGTCTATTCGCAGGTCTTTGATATACCTGACTCATCCAAAGCGACGGAGGAACTGGTGCTTCGGTTCCTGCAGCAAGTCAATGCGGTTGCCATCAAGCAAGGCATTCTGGCCGATCCGCTGCAGGGGACGGTTGGCTCCATCAGCGGCGCCCAGTTTTATGATACGGTCAATAAAGTAAAACGCTACAATAACGGCAAAATCGAAATGACAGCTGTGGCGAACGGCAATGTCACTACCGTTGGGCCGCTGACGATCGATATCCGGGTCCGTAATATAAATTGACATAATATACCGGCGGAGAATCCTGCTTACTAAGCAGGATTCTTTTATTTTTCGCCGAATTTATAGATCTATAAAATACATTATGTAAATGTGTTTTATTTTTCGGGAATACGTGACTGAGTAGTCAATGCTTAATAAATAAGGATTATGGTAAAATTTACACCAGCCGGTTAAGCAGGAAAACGAAAAGAAACGTAGAATTATGTAAACTATAAAACCTGTGAAACGCGACAGGGGCAATAACAAGAGTAAGCCAAAGTGAATGAGGCCTATGAGGAAACGTGGAAACTCATATCATCCTCCTAAACTGGCGGTTTACGAATGGAAAGCCGGTGGCAACACCCGCGAACAAACATTAATTTTAGGGGGATTTCGCAAATGAAAAAGAGACTCTTACAAGCAGCTATTGCTGCCGCATTGACCATGGCCTTCACTGTTCCTGCATTCGCTAATCCGTTCTCCGATGTCCCTGCCAAACACTGGGCCTATGATGCAGTAAGCAAATTGGCTCAAGCCGGTATTGTTGACGGTTATGACGATGGCACCTTCAAGGGTGACAAAACCATGACCCGTTATGAAATGGCTCAAGTAGTTGCTAAAGCCATGAATAAGAACCTGAATCCCGATCAACAGGCCACTGTGGACAAACTGTCCAAAGAATTTGCCACTGAATTGAACACCTTGGGTGTAAAAGTTGACGGCTTGCAAGATCAAATGGATAACCTGGTGAAAATGTCCGGTGACGCTCGTGTCCGTTATGGCAGCGTTGAAGACGGAGCCAGCAAAGTTGACTACCGTGCCCGCTTTGGTGTTGACGGCAAAATCAGCGACAACATGAAATTCAGCGCTCGCTTGACTACTGGCGACATCAATGCAAAAGAAGACAATTCCGATGCTAAAATCGACCTAGATACTGCCAATGTCAGCTTCAATGCTCTTGGCCTGGGCAACACCATTGGCCGTCAGGACTTCTTCCTTGGTTCAGGCGCCATCATGGATGGAACCTTAAACGGTATCTCTTCTCAATTGGGTAACGTAAAAGTATTTGCCGGTAACACCAAACAAGCAGACCGTGTATACGCTGCTGAATACGGCACAACCTTCAACGGTGTGAAACTGGGTGCCGACTTCCTGAAAAATGATACTACCGGAAATAAACTGTATGGTGCTAACGCTGCCTTCGGTATTGCTAAAAACGTAACTGCCAATGCTGAATACGTTAAAAATGATACTACTGACGCAACTGCTACCGCTTATGGCGTGAAATTTGATAAAGTTGGCTTGAGCGCAACCTACAGAGACATCGAAGCCGGTGCTCTTGACAGCTACTCTACGTTGAATGACGGCTTGACTGGCCTCGACGTTACCGGAAAAGTAAAAGGTATGGAATATCAATATGACAAAGATCTTGACAAAAACGTGAACCTGAACGTTAAATACCAAGATTTCGACAACGATAACCACCGTACTTCCGCTAGCGTAAATGTAAAATTCTAATATAGCTGATGCAAAGAAGGCGTCCCTTTTGGGGACGCCTTCTCAGCTTGTTGAAAAAGTATATAGTATGAAAATGGTTTTTGAGGGTCCATGTAGAATTAATTCTGCATGGACCTAATTTTGTTAGGAGGTAGAGTATGCTTAAAGAACGAGCACCTCAGCAGATGAAATTCGAATTAGTTTGTATTGATCAATTAGTTCCTGAAGATCACCTACTTAGAAAGATAGATAAATACATAGATTTTTCGTTTATATACGAGAAGACCACCCCCTACTATTGTCAAGATAATGGACGACCACCCGTAGATCCGATTGTCCTTTTCAAAATGATCTTTATTGGCTATCTTTAT